>CALUOU010000027.1 GCA_944322335.1 uncultured Bacteroides sp. | reverse complement strand
CGACAACACGGTCACACTGATACTTCAGCCTTCGGCACGCAAACCGCACCTGCACTTGCGAAACTTAAAACAGGTTGCATGCTTATGGTATAAGGTTTAAATGAAAGAGCCGTGACCGCATGTTTCTCCAGACAACAAAAAAGCTGGAAGCTTGGCGTATGTATAACACCTTCAGCTTCCAGCTCTTTTTCTTTCTTATAATTTGATGCCGTTCGGTCATCCCCCAAAATTGTCAAACATCAGATTTTCCATCGGCACACCTAAATCATCCAACATCTTTTCCACTGCTTTTGACATAGGACCAGGACCGCACATGTAATATTCAATGTCTTCCGGGCTCTCGTGATCTTTCAGATAATTATTGTAAATGACCTGATGCACAAATCCTGGAGTATATTTCACGCCTGCCGCGTCTGCTGCCGGATCTGGTCTGTCCAAAGCCAGATGGAAAGAGAAATTCGGGAACTCTTTTTCCAATTCCAAAAAGTCATTCAAATAGAAGACCTCATTCAACGCACGGGCACCGTAGAAGTAAGACATCTTACGGTCAGTAGTATGCAAGGTCTTTGTCATGTGCATAATCTGCGCACGCAAAGGAGCCATACCTGCACCACCGCCAATCCACATCATTTCCCGCTTGGAGTCGAAAATGGGATGGAAATCTCCGTAAGGGCCACTCATCACCACCTTGTCACCCGGCTTCAGCGTAAAGATATAAGAAGAGGCGATACCCGGCATCACATCCATAAAGCCTCCTCCCTGATCTTTCGGCTTGAAAGGCGGCGTGGCGATACGGACTGTCAGCATAATGCGATCTCCTTCTGCCGGATAGTTGGCCATGGAGTAAGCGCGGATGGTCGGCTCGTCGTTTTTACACTTCAACTTAAACAAGCCAAATTTCTCCCACGCAGGCAAATATTCCTCACCAATAAGCGACTTGTCAATATCCTTATCATAATCCATCGTGTAAGTCGGTATCTTGATCTGCGCATATGAACCAGGAATAAAATCCATGTGCTCGCCAGGAGGCAATGCCACAATAAATTCTTTAATAAAGGTAGCCACATTCTTGTTGGAAATGACTTCACACTCCCATTCTTTAACGCCCAATACACTTTCTGACACCTTGATTGACATATCTCCTTTCACTTTCACCTGACAACCTAAACGCCAATGATCCAAACGTTGCTTACGCGAAAAATGAGGGACTTCAGACGGCAATATTTCGCCTCCGCCTTCCAACACTTGGCATTTACATTGTCCACAGGATCCTTTTCCGCCACATGCTGAAGAAAGATAGACCCCGTTTACAGCCAACGTATTCAACAATGATGAGCCTGAAGCGACTTCCAAGACCTTATCGCCGTTGATTGTCAACTTTACATTGCCTGACGGCACTAAGAAATTCTTAGCCACCAACAAGATGATCACCAGCAGCAAAATGACCACTAAAAACACACCGATACTTGCTAATATCAAATTTATATCCATTGTCCGTTACCTTCCTTTTTTAGATGTTCAACCCGGAGAAACACATGAAAGCCATAGCCATCAGCCCTACGGTAATAAATGTAATACCTAAACCACGCAAAGGAGCAGGCACATCGGAATAGGCCATCTTCTCGCGAATAGCAGCCAAACCGACAATAGCCAACAGCCATCCCAAACCTGAGCCTAAGGCATAAGAGATAGAATCCCAAACATCACCGATATACTTCGGATCACTTTCTCCCAACGTAATGCGTTGCTGCATGAACAAAGATGCGCCCATGATGGCACAATTCACAGCAATCAAAGGGAGGAAGATACCCAAAGACGCATAAAGGGAAGGGCTAAAACGCTCTACCGCCATCTCTACCAATTGAGTGATGCCGGCAATCACGGCAATGAACAGGATAAAGCTCAAGAAACTGAGGTCTACACCTTCCACAATGGCATCTGCCGCCAGAACTTTCGTCTGCAACAAATAATTGACCGGAAGTGTAACCACCAAAACAAATGTCACAGCGATACCTAAGCCCAACGCTGTCTTTACGTTCTTCGAAACGGCCAAGTAGGAACACATGCCTAAGAAGAACGCGAATATCATGTTGTCCACGAATATAGAGCGGACCAATAAACTAAAAAAATGTTCCATATTCTTCTACACTAATAAGGATTTACTGTTCTTGCAATTCTTTGTGACGAGAACGCTGATACCAGATAATGCACGCCAGAATAATTAAAGCCATCGGAGGCATCAGCATCAAGCCATTGTTCACATACCCTAACTTCTGGATGGGCTCATAATTCAAAATATTGAAACCCAATAATGTTCCAGAGCCAAGCAACTCACGGAAGAAAGCTACGATAATCAATATTTTGGCATAGCCCAATCCGTTTCCAATGCCGTCCAAGAAAGACTCCCAAGGACCATTCTGCATGGCAAATGCCTCCAGACGTCCCATCAGAATACAGTTGGTGATAATCAAACCTACGTAAACCGAAAGCTGCACACTGACATCATAAGCAAACGCTTTCAGAATCTCACTCACAATGGTCACCAAAGCTGCCACAACCACCAATTGGACAATAATGCGAATACGGTTAGGAATTGTCTTACGGATCAGTGAAATTACTACATTTGAAAATGCCGTAATGACTGTCACAGAAAGCCCCATCACAATAGCCGGCTCCAATTTGGCCGTTACCGCCAATGCGGAACAGATGCCCAGCACTTGCACGGTGACCGGATTGTTCATCCCTATCGGAGTCGAAAACACCTCTTTATTCTTTTTAGAAAACAATTCTCCCATTGCTTCAATCCTCCTCTGTCTTTTTAGTTAGAAAACTTTTATAATTCGACAAACAATTTTTCAGCATGGCATCCACACCTGTTGAAGTAATGGTGCCTCCTGATATGCCATCCACCTGATTGCTCGGATTCTCCACCTTGCCATATTTTACCACACTCAAAGCGATCTCGCCGTCACTCAGCGTCTTCTTGCCAACAAACTCATTTTGAAATTGAGAAGTCGCTATTTCGGCTCCTAAACCAGGAGTTTCGCTGGCATGTGAAAAATAAGTGCCATATACAGTGTCCTTGTCATCGTTCAGAGCCACATATCCCCAAATGGCTCCCCAAAGACCGGCTCCGTAAACAGGGAATATGTATTTCTTCTGTCCGTCCACCTCAGCTTCAAATACATGCAGACGGCTGTTCTCTTTCGCCTCTTTCTCATATGCTGTAGCAAAAGAGCCAGTGTTTTCGGTCAAAGTCCCGTCAGCATTCATCAACATATCACGCTTCACATATTTATTATATTCCGCATCGACATCTTTCACGTCCCGTACATTCAAGGCCGCCAGTATCTGTTTCTTAGTGTCCAGCTCAACATTTTTCTGCTGTGTTTCACGCAAGGACGAACTGACAAAAGCCAGCAAAAATGCCACGATAATAACGATCACCGAAGCATAAATGAGGGTATAACTATTACTGTTGGTATTCATTTTCTTCCGGTATTTTATTCGTTAGACTTAATTGCTCGTTTAATCCGGCGGTTAATATTGCTTTGCACCACAAAATAATCGATCAACGGTGCAAAAATATTCATCAGCAAGATTGCCATCATCATGCCTTCCGGATAACCAGGATTCAAGACACGGATAATGATAGCCATCACGCCGATCAGGAATCCAAAAATATATTTGCCAGTTTCGGTACGTGCCGAAGTGACAGGATCGGTTGCCATAAAAACAGCGCCAAAACAGAATCCGCCCAACACCAGATGTTCATACCAAGGCATGTGAGCCATGGCAGAATCGGGACCAGCAACGTTGAAAACCCATGCCATGAATGCGCCTCCAACAAACACTGAAAGCATTGTCTTCCAGCTGGCAACGCCCGTCCACAACAAAATGACCGCACCGATAGCAATAGCTATGACGCTGGTCTCACCAATAGAGCCAGGAATCAGACCTGTCACCATATCCCATGAAAAGTCCGGGACAACTCCCGTTGTAGAAGCCTTTCCCAAGGGGGTGGCTACAGTCAGGCCATCCACTTGTTGTCCTAATCCAAATATAGAATCGCCCGATACCCATACCGCATCGCCTGACATCTTTGTTGGATAAGCAAAAAACAGGAAGGCGCGTGTAATCAAAGCGACATTAAAGACATTCATACCTGTTCCGCCAAACACTTCCTTCACGAAAATCACAGAAAAAGCAGTAGCAATGGCCAACATCCACAACGGACAGTCAATGGGCACAATCATAGGAATCAGAATACCCGAGACCAAAAAACCTTCCTGAATTTCTTCCTTCTTCCATTGAGCCACCACGAACTCAATGCCAAGACCTACCACATAAGAGACAATAATCTTAGGCAATACAGCCAAGAAACCGTAACCAAACATTTCAATGAAGCTCCCTGCGGTTTGAGTAGCCTGATAATGTTGGTAACCTACGTTATACATACCGAACAGAAGCGCCGGTATCAAAGCAATGACCACAATCGACATGATACGCTTGCTGTCGATGGAATCATGAATGTGCGTTCCAGTTTTCGAAGTGGCATTGGGAACAAACAAGAATGATTCAAATCCCTCAAATACCGACCGAAATGCGTGGAATTTGCCGCCCTCCTCAAAGTTCGGCTTTATCTTGTCTAGATAATTTCTTAACGCTTTCATTTATTTAATTGAAAATTGATGGAATGAGAGTGAGAAGTGCCCTTCTTTCTCTCTTCACTTTTAAACCTTATTATATTAGCAACTCTTTTATGCCATCTCGGTGCGAAGCATGTCCAACCCTTCCCGCACGATACGCTGCACTTCCATTTTAGACGAACATACGAATTCACACAAAGCAAAATCCTCCGGAGCCACTTCGTATATGCCCAACGCTTCCATCCGGTCAATATCACCGGCGATAATGGCTTTCACCAGGTATTCCGGGTAAATGTCCATCGGGAAGACACGATCATACTCATTCGACATGATCATATGGCGTTCTCCACCCTTAACACGGGCATCAATCACATATTCCTTTTTCTTTCCCATCAGCCAGCTGAAATACGAATGGCTTACACTGAACTGATTCAGACGAGGCATAATCCAACCCATCATTTCATGTATTTCATCGCCTTCCGGAATGACTGTCACCTGGGTGTCAAAAGCACCTAAAAAACCGTTAGGAGAAATTTTCTTGCCGGTCAGCACATTGCCGCTAATGTAACGGAGATCTTTTCCTGTGGTCACTTTACCTTGAAACACAGGAGTCAGCAGGGCACCTACTTTCAGTTTGCAATAAGCAGGCTTCAGCACCTCACTACCTGTCACGGCCACCGTACGTGTCAGGTCAACCCGTCCGGTATTCATCAGTCGCCCTATGAAAATGACAGCTTCCGCTCCGATAGTCCATACGGTTTCCCCTTTTGCAATGGGACTGATATGATTGATCTGCACTCCCACATTACCTGCGGGATGAGGTCCGTCAAAAGCTGTAATGGCTACATTCTTCGCTTCAGTCAGAGCCGAAACAGTCTGACTGACGCTAATACCTAAATGAACAGAAGCCATCCGCGACAAAGCATCCAGTCCTGTCTGGAAATCTTTCTCCTGTCCTTTCAAGACAAACTCAAAATCCGGTGCCAACGGAGAACTGTCGAAAGCTGAGACAAAAATGGCTTTCGGTTCCACAGTCGGATCTGCAATCACATCATAAGGACGTTGACGAATGAAAGCGAACATCCCCGACCGTAACAACAATTCTTTGACCTCTTGAGCATTCATCCGGCTTGGCTCCTTCACGCCGAACTCTTCATAGTCCTGCTCGGTGGCGGCCTCTACCACAATGTTCAGTACCTTACGACGTGCACCGCGCTCCACGCTTGTCACGACACCGCTCACCGGTGATACAATCTGCAGTTCCGGATGTTTTTTGTCGATGAACAAAGGGCCACCGGCCATCACGTATTCCTGCTCTTTAACAACTACCTTAGGAGTAATTCCCGTAAAGTCATCGGGCACCAGCGCACAGAATCCTCCCTCCTTTACAGGAAGGAATTCTTGAGCTGCTTTCCCCTTCAGATTGATGTTAAGGCCTTTGCGTAACTTAATTACATTTGCCATGCGTTTATTTTAAATAATAGGTTTTATGAAATTTGCCACAAAAGTAGCAAAAAGGATATAAACAAAGAACTAAAAACGAGAGGATTTGCAGAATTATATCTGCAAATCCTCTCGTTAACGAGCACAATGTATTGCAAAGGGGTTACGAAACTTGTTTTTTCTCTCTTTTCAGGCAAAAAACCGGCAAGAAGAAAAAGATACCGACTACAGACATCAACAATCCTCCAATGGTGCCGGCAGCCATAGGGAACCAGAACGCCTCCTTGTCTGTGCCTGCCATAAAAGGTATAAATCCCAAGACGGTAGATATAACTGTCAGAAAGATGGGGATCACTTTAGCATTCCATGCTTTAATATACGACTGCAACCGAGACAACCGGGGGCAACGACTCCGGATGTGATTGAATTCGTTCAAAATATAAATGCTGGCATTGACTGTAATTCCGCAAAGCAAAATGAACGAAGCAAAACCTCCCTGATCAAAATTCAGACGGAACACATAAAAAGTGAGAAACACACCTATATAGGAAATTGGTATCACAAAGATAATAGCCAAAGGTTGTTTCAATGAATTGAACAAAATGCTGGTTGTGAAAAAAATAATCGCAATAACCAGCAACAACAGCAAATATTGCCGATAGTCATCCTGTCCCCAACTCCAATACTGGCTTTCCGATTCAGCCGTATAGCCCATCGGCAACTGTTCGTTAAAGGATTTCAGGTCGTCCCGCTGAAGTTTCTGCCCCATAGCATAAGAACCAATGTATTCATACTGCACACATAAGCGATACTGCTGATTTTCCTTGGCTATCTCACGAGGCATCTGTCCCTTTTCCACCACAGCCACATCCGAAAGTTTATATTGCTGGCCTGCATACATGCTCAAAGGAAAATATTGCATCGCCCACACATCATATTCATCTGACTGACGGGAGGATAGTTTCAGATTTTCCACGCCTGCCTCAGTCACAATGGATCCAATGATCTGATCCTTACTGAACACAGACTCAACTGCGCCAAACAAGGTCTGTGCATTAACATTCTCCCGCGCCATACGTTGACGGTTCAGTTTAAAGTAGAATTCCTGATAATCGTCTTTCCACCACGTAAAAGCCGAATTAATATATACCTCTTTAATGCGACGGTGACTTAGCAATTGAGTCTTCAGTTTTTCCGCCCAACTATACAACTCATCATAATTGTAGCCCAGCAGACGGATCCGATACGAACCGGCTCCTTCACGCACATCGTTGTTGAAGCCTTGATCTTGCAGCCCATAAATGCTCCAGCTTCCCCCACCCAATTCCAAAGCCTTACTGATCATCTCTGCTTTCAACGTATAGGGGAATCCCGTATGCTGGTATTCCCGCTTGAAATAAATAGAAATACTGGCGCGGTAAGGGCTGTAAATGGAAGTCTGAAACTGCCTGATTTCCTTGAATCCGCTCAAATAAGTCTCCATGCGTTTCATGAGGGTATTCATCTGCTCTAAGGTACTTCCATTCGGCAGATTAGCGTTGGCCGTCAACACCACTTCTTCGTTACGGGTGAAATAACTGCCCTCATACACCTTTTCCACAAACAGCCGCAAGGTCCCTCCCAAAGCTTTATCTACAATGGGTTTGACAGATTCCTTATAAGTGGCCGACCCCAACGTGCGATTGTAGAAATCCGGCCATGCCCCTTCTCCTTCCAATCGTTCCGGCAACATAAATACGGGCAAGCCGAAAGCCAGTATCAGTATGGTACACACCACCCATCGCTTCCGTTGCAAGAAGTAGATAAAACGGGCATAGCCCCAGCTGAAATAAACAGCCAGCCGCCGTCCCGATGGCAAGCGTCCTAACTTTTTAGGCAAACATCGTTTCCAACGCTCTTTCCAAGCTAAAAGATGTGAGCCGGATTTCTTTTCATTCAAATTCAGTTTATCAATCATGGCAGGCACGAAAAAGAGTGAGACCACCAAAGACACAGCCAGATTAATGATAACCACAGCTGCAAAGTCCTGCAAATTTAACCGGATTCGTTCATCCAAGAAGAAAATGATGACCAAGGCTCCCATTGTAGTCAAGGTAGCAGCTAAAACGGACATGTAAGCTTTTAAATTATGCCGGTGCAGAATATGGTCTGACATAACAATAGTACTGTCTATCACCAAATTGAGTGAGATAGTGATTCCTGCCAAAGAATAAAGTTGTATTTCCAGCCCAAACAGATAATAAAAAATGAATGACACACAAATATTGATCGTCAAGCTGGCAACAATCAGCCACAAATATTTCAGCCGTCTGCTGATCAGCCACACAAAGGCAATCAGAATAAGCACAGTCAGTCCCGTCCGGAAATAAATCTTACTCAGTTCTTCTTGAATATACTCAGTAGCATTGTAACCCAAATGCATTTCATAACCTGGCGGAAGTTCAGCCTGAAGTTGTTCCACCATATCCAAAATCTCCTTGCTCAAATTCAACTGATTGGCTGTTTCCGTCGCCGTCACAGACAAGTATATAGAGTTTAATCCATTGATACGATAATAACTTTGCGGCTCTTCTTCCATATAAACCACATCCACCACTTCATCCAAGCGCAACAACTTTCCGTCTGTATTAGTCACCGGAATGCTTGCCGGATCGAAACGGTCTATGGCTCCAGTAGGCATCAGTGTCAGGCGAATCCAACGTTTTCCCCCATACCCGTCATCCACGTTGTGTGTTCCCAGAAATTCCTTTTGATAATGTTGCGAAACAGCCGCACGAATATCTTGCACAGTAACACCTAAGGCACGCAACTGGTCGCTGTCATATATTAGCCGCCATTCCATAGGGGTAGCCCCACTGACATCCACCTGGTAAACGTCGGACAAAGCCGCAATGCGGGGCTTAATATGCTCTTCGGCATATTGCTGAATCAGGATGGGAGTGGAGGGTGCATTCAGAGTAAACGATAAGAACGGCCGTAACGCCTCTTCATCCGGAGTACGCATTTGAACGGTGGGGTAACTTACTCCTTCTGGCAAACTATACCAAGCCTGACGGACAACTGTAGACGCCTCAAAACGAGCCATCTCAACATCAGCATGTTTGTCCAACTCCACATCAATCCGACCGAAGCCGTTCCCCGATGTCGAATAGATCTGTTCCACTCCCTGCACACGAGCCAGCATGGCTTCCAGCTTGCTGGTTACTTCCATTTCGACCACACGCGATGAAGCTCCCGCCATGGTGAAATTCACACTGAAACCAGGCAATGCGCGCGAAGGACTTAGCTTAACAGGCAGCAAAGGCAGCAAAGCCAAACCCACTAAAGCCAGGCAAACAAAACTCACTATCACCGTAAAAGCAGAACGGACTCGCTTCGTCTCGCCTGTATTCTTCCATCTCTTTCTTTCCTTCTCCATGCCTTATTCTTCATTTATTATATTAGAGACAATCTGTGGAGACTGTCCATGTGCCTTCAACCATATGTTAGATGAACTCAATTGTCATAGTCGAACTTTTCCGACAAAGAAAAACCGGTGGCAAAGTCATGCAAAGTCAATTTACGTATTTTATAATAGTTCAACCAATAGTCTTGCAAAGCTGAAATATAGTTACGTTGAGCCTCCTGTTGCCTGTTGAGCGAAAGTGTCAAGCTATTAATATCCGCTTGACCGATAATGAAACGTTGCCTTGTCTCATTATAAGCCATAATGGCCAAATCAAGCGCTTCTTCAGCACTAACCACCAGATCTTGCTGAATATTGAAATCATTGACTGTCATAATAACATCCTCCTCTATGCTTATCTCACTTTGACGGGAGGAAGTACGCACCACATTCAAGTTGTTGCGCGCCATGTTATACTTACCCTTCCGCACTCCCCAATCCACCAATGGGATGGAAACGCTGATAGAAACCATCTCTTGCTGCATGGGTTTGCGATATGCTTCTGAAAACTTCTCAGCCACTTGGTTAAATCCAACACTGGCATTGATGCTGGCATTAAAGCGGGACTCTATCTTAGTACGGTTCACCTCTCGTTCAGCTTCCAGCACATTTTGCCTCAGTTCCAGAAAATCAGGATTATTGGCTCGTGCCGCCTCCAACGCTTCATCCACTGGAATGGTCAGTATTTGCGGCTTGCCGGGAAGTTCCAGACGGATCTGGGTGTTTTTATCCAAATTCAAAAAAGAGGCCAACGAAAACATAGCCCGTTTCAGCGAGCTGGCAGCTGTCTGCAAAGTGTTACGAGCATTGACCACATCCAGTTTGAGCGTCAACAAGTCTGCCCTGCTGATGGAAGCTATTTTCAGCCTCTCCATCCCAATCCGGTAAAGTGTATCTGTAGATGCCATATTCTCACGGGCAAGATCGTATTCAGCTTGAGCCATAGCCAAAGCAAAAAAATAGGTAGTAGCCTGTTCCGACACTTGCTCTGCATTATAGATGTATTCTTTCTTTACTTTTTCATACTTCAGCGGCTCAATTTTACGCTCCCAGCGGAATGCATTGTACCCCACCAAGCTCTGCGTATATCCCAAACGAATGGGCACACTGGTAAATTGAGTATAATGATTGCTGCCAAAGCTGCGCATATATCCCAATTCTGTATCCAAATAGAAAGTGCCACCCGTCAAGTCAAAGTTTTGCTGGATAGCCAGATTCCCGTAGGCGTAAAATGACTGTTGGCTGCGGTAAATATCCAAATCCTGCTCTGAGTCATAACGCCGGGTGATGTCGCGGTTATATTGAGCCGGTGTCATATTCAGAGTCAGGCTGGGCAGCCGATTGGCCTTGTATGTCCTATATTCCCAATATCCGGCCAAATACATATTCTTAGTGCGGAATGCCTCCAACGAACTGTCATTGGCCAGGCGGATGGTCTCCTGCAAATCCAGCGTCAGGCGTTCTTGGCTACAAACCGTTCCGGCCAAACAACATAGCCATGACAATAAACATAAATTCTTCAATTTCATCGGTCGTATATTTTTTAGTTATGTTTTCTATATATATACCAATATACCAGCGGAATGATGAATAAGCTGACCAATGTGCCAATAACCATGGCTCCTATCATGGCAATGGACAATGGCTTCTGCAATTCCGAACCCATATCAAACGAAAACAACAAAGGCACCATAGCCAAAATGGTTGTCAGAGAAGTCATGATAATGGGACGCAACCGTCGTCGGCCAGCCTCATGAATGGCTTCCAACAGAGGCATTCCCGCCTTGCGCAATTCGTTGATGGCATCCAACTTCAAAATGGAGTCATTAATAATGATACCGCAAGTCACAATCAAGCCGATGGCAGACATCAGGTTGAGGGTATGACCGCAAATCCATAACAGAACTAAAGCAAAAGCCACATCCACCGGAATCTCCAGCAAAACGATGAGCGGCTGGAGAAAGCTTTCAAACTGGGCTGACAAGATAAAATACATCAGCAAAATGGAAATAAACAGAATGACGACCAGTTCATCCAGCATTTGCCGATTGGAAAAAAAACTGCCTGAAAACATCGTGTCCCATTGGCCAGTCTCATCCACGGTCTGTTTCACCTCGGCCATTAACGCAGGAGCATCCTCCACTTCATAAAAATGGAAAGGCAGGTATTCACCGCTATGCCCGGCCGTAATGGTCTTCAGGTCTTCCGAAGGAAGCACTTTCACCAAATCTGCCAAAGGTATATAATTCATTTTTCCGGCAGCATCGGGCAATGTCTGTATAAGGGTATTTTTAAGCACCTGATTCACAGTCTGTTCCTCTCCTGCTATATTAATGGGAAGGTATTGCTGATAAGAATGCAGCAGGGTTACACTGTTTTCTTTGAAAGCCGTACGCAAGGTCCGGTACAATTCGTTGTAAGAGACATTATACAGCAACAGACGTTCCTGCAACACCTGTATGTTCAGCTGGTTCTCAAAAGCAATTCCAGTGGGGGCAACGCCTGTCCGTTCCCCCAAACGCAATTCCAATTCACGCAACTCGTCTGCATCCGGAGCCTGCTCTTTATTGCGGGCATAAAGTTCTGCCACGACATCAGCCTCCCCTGTCACAAACAACTTCTCAAATACGGTTTCAGGAGGAGAGAACGAAACGACGGCCAAGGGATATTCTTCCTTCAGCAACTGATACACGTGTTCTTGTAAAGGCTGGATTTCTTCCGGCTTCTCGGTACGGAAATATAATTCAGCTTCCGATCCTGACAAAGCACGATCACGGTTCAGAAGATAGTCCTGAAGCCCCACGGAAGCGGTTTGCTCCACTGTCTCTCCCCTCAGCCGAACAAAAAGAGCGTCCACCCGCTTCCGGTTTTCATCCACATGAATGTTTTCATTCCATTCCACACGCACCATCAGCTCATTGCGGTCTATTTCCGGCATCCGCTCTTTGCGGATAAAATGAAACATAAAGACACAAAGAGGGATCGACACCACACAAAACAGGATGCTGATCGCCTTATGAGCAAACACCCAGTCCACACCGGCATCGTAAAAACGATCCAAAGTGTGTTCCTTCAGCGGATTGTGTATGCGGATACGGGATATCCATGACCTGCGGCGAACATCAAAACGATAAGCCAAATAGTAAAGTACCGGAAGCAACAGAATGCCCGTAAAATAAGATACCAGCAAACCTGCCGTCACCGAAAAGGCCTGATCGTAAAACAAAGCACCAGCGATACCGCTCATAAAAACAAGCGGCACAAATACAGCTACCGTGGTCAACGAAGAACTCAACATGGGGGTTATCACTTCGTTCGTTCCGGCCACGCATGCTCGTCTCAAAGCATAGCCCCGTTCCCGATACTGTGAAATGTTCTCCGTCACAATGATACTGTTGTCCACCATCATGCCTTGCGCCAGAATCAACCCGGAAAGGGAAATGATATTCAATGAAGTGCCACAAAGGTAAAAAAGCACAAAGGTTACTACCAACGACACCACCATGCTCAGTCCGATAATAAAAGGAGACCGCACGTCACCCAAAAAAAGAATGGCAACCAGACAAATGAACAGAAAGCCTAGCGAAAGATTCTGCTGAAGATTGGAAATGGTATAGTCCAATAGTTCCGTCTGATTTTGGCTGATACTGAAATCCACGCCCGGATAAGCCCGACGGAAATAGTCCATCGTACCGGTGACAGCCTGTTTCATGTCATCCATATTCTCATCAGCCTGCTTGATGATGGCTAAGGTAACAGCCCGTTTGCCGTTGCTGAGCGAAACCCCTTCCTCTTCTACAGGCACCACATTCACCTGACAAAAATCCCCCACCCTGAGAATGCGCCCTTCCTTTCGGAGCAAAATGTTCCGCACATCGTCTTCAGTCCGCAACAAGGTCGAGAACTTAATGCTATATTCATAATAACCGTCCCGCACCCGCATGCTGCCGGGTTCCACATTGTTTTGTTCCAATGCCAGCTCCAAGTCTTCGATGGAAAGCCCCAAGATGGCCAGCTTGTTCGGATCGGGCACAAGTTGCACCTGCCGTTTCAACACACCCGTCACATCCACCATGGCCACTTCCGGCAGCTGCTCAATGCGCCGTCGGATCACATTCTCGGCAAACTCACACAAGCCCAAAAAAGCCTCACTGTCCTCCCCTGCTTTTCCCGCATAAGCCGAATCATTCTTCAAAGTCAGATTCAAGTAAAACACCGGAACGTCTGCCGCACTGGCTTTCACCACCTTGGGACGTTCGGCATCCTTAGCCAAGAAATTCATGGCTACATCTATTTTCTCGTTTACCTCGATGAAAGCCAAGTCTGTATTGGTGCCAAAATCGAAGCTCAATCGTATGATACCAGAGCCATCCCTTGTCTCACTCCGCATCTCACGGAGCCTGGACAGTTGAACAAGTTGTTGACGCAAAGGTCTCACCAACGTATTTTCTAATTCCCGCGCCGATGTGTTCTGCCCCGATACCTGTACTGTGATTTCCGGAATGGCTATATCCGGCAATAAGGAAACAGGTAATGTAAGATATGTCACTATCCCTATGATAAAACACGCTGTGAATGACATCAGCACAGCTATCGGACGTTGTAACAGAAATTTTACCACAACAAATTAAATGATTAACGGTTAATGATTAATGGTCAATTGGGAGCGACTATCACTTCGGATTCGTGAGCCAAATTAACATTGCCAGTAACAATCAGAGTGTCTCCTTCATGCAGGTTTTCTCCCGTATCCACTAAGGTATAGCTGTCAGCATTTTCCAGTCCGGTCTGCACATAATTCCATTGCGCTTTTGTCCCCTTCAGCGAGAATACCACCTGCTTGCCCGAACGAAGCACTACAGCACTTTTGGGCACTACCAATTGTTCGGACAGTTCCCGATGAACATTCACCCGCACGTTCATTCCGCTAAACAGTCCTTCACGGGCTGTAAGGACGGCTTTTGCCTGCACCATGCCTTTTTCATCCACCAGCGGATTAATTTCCGTAATACGCCCCTCACACTGGCTCGCCGGATTCGCATAAGGCGTTATCACCACCTTATCTCCTCGTTTTACTAAAGACAATTCGTTTTCCAACAAGGTGAAACCTACCTCCATCTGCCTCACTCCCACGATTGTGCAAAAAGGCTTTCCCCCTTCCACAGTGTTAAAGGGCTTGGTAAACAGATTGGCCACCACTCCATCAAAAGGAGCGGTCAATGTGGCACGTTCCTCCTCATGACAAGCCAGCTCATATTGCGCCTTGCTCTGGTCATATCCGCTTTTCACCCGCGCCAACCGCATCACCTCGGCAGGCACGTTCACAGTGTCTTCCGCACCATACCCTTGGCCGATTAACACATTTTTTAGTTCCAGTTTGGCTTTCTCCAATCCGTCTTGTGCCTGCATCACGGCGTTGTGCAGTCTGAACTTGTCCAGCTCGGCCAGTTTGTCTCCTTTCTTCACCTGCTCTCCATTCTTCACATAAATGCGGGCCACCACCCCGGATGCCTCAAAATATAAATCAGCTTCCTCACTGGCAGTCAGTTTCCCATTGCTCACCAGCTCATGATAAAACATGCGCCGCACCAGCGGTCGGACAGTCACTTCGTTCTTCTCTTCTGGCAATACGGTTGCCACTCCTCCTTCTTCCGGTGACGCATCTTCAGCTCCTCCGGAACAAGCCCCCAGCAGTACAAGCCCAGCTCCATATACACATCGGGCTATTTGGTGTAACATTCTCATATTTATATTTTTCTTTTTTTATTTTATTTATGTAAATTCATTTCTTCTTCTCACTTTCGGGCAGAACCATATTCTTCAGCTCTTCCCGCATCTGACTGACAGCTGTCGACATCACTTTAGGATTCTTGCCCAATACCACATGCCTCATATCCTCAAACTTTTCCAAATGCAAATAATGTGGTGTAACATAAAGCTTAGCCAGCAAATAATAAGGATAAATTCTCCCTGGCAACAAGTGAATGGCCTCCTGATAATAAGCTTCCGCTTGTCTGTAACACTCCTTCATCCTTCCTCCCGACTCATCGCCCCGTGCCTGCAACGCCTGTCCGATGATGTTGCAAGGCATAGGATCAGTCGTATAGTCTCTGGCTCTCTCCAATACAGCGACAGCTTCCATCCATCGCTGGCATTTATAAAGGGCATGCCCGTATTCAAACAGGAAGCGGCCGTTCCGGCTCAAGACCGGCTCCAAAGGTTCATAAGCATCCGCCGCTGTTCCGTAAGCGCCCGTCCGGTAAAAGGTTTGCGCATCCAGCCATTTCCGGCATGCCGCCTCTTTTTCCTGCCACCGGATGTTGCAGCCAAATACACCTATTCCTATCCAAACAGCAGGAAAAAGCAGCCCACCCGCATAGACTCCCACAAAACCGGCCAATGCCAAAACACAGGCTGCCATAGCAAATCCTGGTATATGGAAAGGATAGGAGGCAAAAGCAAAGACCAGCACTGAGAGTTGCGCCGCACAAACTCCAGTCCACTCCTGCCTTTGCTGGCATCGGTACCAGTGATATCCCACTCCCGACAGCAAAAGAAGACAAGGCAATACTCCCAGCCTCACCGCTCCTTCCAAGTATTCGTTGAACGCATATTCCGGACTGCCGGCCACTCGTTCTTCCCAAGGCTTGTAATCACCACCGGCAAAATAAGCCGCCTGCGCCTCCGCATACGGACGGGCAAATTCACGGCTTCCCTGCACAAAAGGCTCTGAAACAATGGCTCTGCAAGCCATTCGCCATAAGAAAATGCGCCCTCGTGCCGAATCAGGTTTCAAAACATACATACCAGCCAATCCTCCGGCCAGCAGGATAGCAACCATGCACACACAGGCTATTCCCGTCTTCCGATGGCGTTTCCATTGATCACGCCATTTTTGCCGGTTGCCGTGCCTCACTCCTACCCACACGCAAGCCACCGCTGCTGCAAGCCATGCCGTGCGGCTCATCGTAGCTGGGAGCACACATAAAATCAACACCCCTACTGCAACCGCCCCTGCTTTCCGCATCCGTTCTCTGACATCCAAATCCCTCCAACTTTTGCCGCGCAAAGCCAAATAGTGGTGCAAACAAAGCGGAAGCACCATAGCCAGATAACCGCCGTAAGGACCGGGGTTGAAAAACGAACCGCTCAACGCATACTGAGAATGTCCGGAAGGCAGCCATCCGTACACTTGGCATACCCCCCACACGGCTTCTATTCCTCCCAGCAGAATCAGACTCCACGTCACATACAAAGGAAAACTTTCCACTTTCCACCGTTCTTTCCATTTCTCGCCCCGCCTGCTCCACATTTGCCAGCCATAAGCAGTTACAGCACACATTGCAGACCATGGCCACACTTTCCCTAACCACACCCATTGCGCCACAGTCTCGCCCGCAGGCATTCCTTCTGCCGGGACAAGCACCATGCACAACGGCAACGTAATGGCCACTATCCACAATATGTCTGTCACTATTCTCATTCTGTTTTTACTTTCTGCATCCGCTACGTTAATCACCTATTGCTTTCATCACTCTTTCCCAACGTATTTCTTCCGTCCATGGGTCTGCCGATTTCCATATTCTTGTCGCCTTTCCCACAATATAAGGCTCTGGCACCAATCCCCAATAGCGGGAATCCTGCGAGTTCACCACGCGGTCACCCGCCATGAAATAATAATTCTCCCGGAAACGATAGCCTGTTATCAGGCTGTCATTCAGCCACACACTGTCTCCCCTCACAACCAGAGGCTTCTTCTGCTCCCATTCTATCAAATTCTTATACAATGCCACATGCCCGACATTCATCTCTATGCTGTCGCCTTTTGCCGGAACATACAGCGGTCCAAACTCTTGGATACTCCAATCAAACAGCTCGTTATAAGGATAGCCCTTCAACACTATACGCTCTCCCTGTCCCCATTCCAACATCTGCTGCAGCTGGTCTTGCGCCTCCACATTCCCTAATGGCTTCGCATATCCTCTTACAGTGTAGCGTGCCCGCCTTATCTCAAAGGTATCGCCCGGCAAAGCCACACACCGTTTCACATAATATTTCATAATATCCATTGAGATACTGTCCGGACGCACCGGATAAGGGAAATTAAACACCAGCACATCTCCCCGTTCCGCTCTTCTCAGTCCTGGCAGACGCCAGATCCGCACTTCTTTTCTTTCCAGCGACTTCCAAACGTCGAACACTCTTCCGCCCATTACCCATTTGTTCACCAGAATGTAATCCCCCGGTATCAGCGTAGGCTGCATCGAGTCCGTCGGCACTTTAAAGGAAGCATATGTGGTGACCTGCAACACCAGCCAAAGCGCAATCAATCCTCCTGCCAGCAACACCAGGTTACACAACCCGTCCGCCACCTTCCACATTATCCGCTTCACCTTTCCCATCGTCTCTCTCACCAAAAACGTTGTTTCCCATCCGTATATTCAAAGATGCGCTCGTCCTTCCCTCTTGTATGGTCTTTCAGGTACAGCAAAGAGCCTTGCGGCACCTGATAAAGCAAAGAGTCTGAAGAAGGATGCGCCACGCCCGCCGACACCCAGCTTCCACGGTCGCAGTAGAACAGTTCATATTCATCATCCGTACGGATGAAATTATCCCCGTTTCGGGGCGTGAACACAATCTTTCTTACTGCATGAGGCTTGCCTAAATCCAATCCTGCCCACCCGCCGGAAGGTTGGGCATAGTCAAAAGATGTATAAGGATCACCATCAAACACATTGGTGCATTCATGCTTGTCGTCCGAAGCGCCAGGCGTGCCTATCACCCTTCCTTTCAAGGGAACAGTATCTGTTTCCTGCTCATAAAACGCCACTTCCGCCACATTGCAATGACTTTCCGCCGGACCATAATAACGTAAATAGCGATACTTCCGCCCTCTTTTCTCCACAACTGCCACGTTCCACAGGCGTTCTGGGAAAGCACTTATGCAAAAGAGGGTATCCTTTTGCCTGAAATGCGGATCATTGCTTCCTTCAAACACTCCTTGCACCATTCTTGTGACAAAAGGTTCGAAATAAAGCTCGTATTTATGCAGGAGGGTCACCTCTGTCAGTTTGCCGCCAGACGGGAAGAAACGCAACTCGCCTGTATCCCGATCCAGCAGAAAAGGATCACACAGAGGATGCAGCTCACCCGCATCATATGTAGCCAGCCTGAACACCACGCCGCCTTCCACATCCCGAAAACTCACCCCTCCCCTTCCTACAGTCCTGCTCCATGCCACCGGCTCCCAATCCAAATAACGGGCTACACACAAATAAACCGGCTTTTTCCGGCTGGGACTGCGGTAAAGGCTGTCGGCCGGCACATGAATGCCATGATTCAGCCTTCCGGCATACGCGGCAGTCACATCTTTAAAACAAGGATAGCGGAACGACGGATACCGTTCCCCAACCCCTACGCCCATTTCTTCCACCACCTTCCGGTTCACACTGAACGTACGCCGATATACTTTGCCTTTAGGATCCCACATCTGTTCAGGATCTTGAGGCACAGGAGTGTCATAGAGCACCGATGTATGCCACACGTTGCCTTCGCGGTCAAACACACCGTTCCAATAATGATCCACATTGGCATTGCCACGCACCATCATGAACTCTTCGCTGCAAGGCAATCCCACAGCCCTGAATACGTAAAGTTGCAAACCGGTCAAAGTCTGGCAATTGCCCGAACGCCATTCCGTCACGCGAGGACCGGGATGGGGACCGAATGAGAAAAGGCTGGTGAAATACACGCGCGTATCCTGAAGCGAGTCGAGCAGCACTTGCGACACAAACAGCGGATCTTCCGCCTCAGGCAAACCGCGTATGCTGTCCAGCAAAGGGTTATAACGTTCATACACTTCCTTGCGCCAAGGCTCCAACCGTTCGTTACCCACCCGATAGGGCAAAATGTATTCACAAAAGTCCTCAAACGATACATTCTTGCCCCACGGCTGCTCACGCCACACCTTGAAAGCCCACTCAATGTTGTCTATCAGGTAATCGGGATCCGCATAGATGTCGCTCCGTTTCGTCAGCGTCTCTAAGCGGAACGGACCGTAGGCACGCTTGATGGAGTCCAGCACGTCTTCCGGGTACATCGTCCCTTGGCCGTGCAGCTCATACAGTTTCAGGTAATTGTCCAGTGCCTCACCCTCGTAGCTATAGTGATAAGGCAGGTTTTCAAGGAGGAACTCGGCAGCACGGTACTTCAGCGAATCCTCCTTGCAGTGATCCAGCACACGTTGGAGCGACGGATTGGCTTCCAACACATCAGCCAATTCCGGCAAGTCGGACGAAGCCGCACATGCTCCCGCCACCAGTGCCCACATCAACCATAGCAAACGAATCAAAGGTTTCATCTTTCTTTGTTTTATACCTGTTTTTACATTTTTATAAGTAACTCCTTTTTTAGCTTCATCCAACGCATCAAATTCTCGCATTTATGAGGCCAAAATTAGGCAAATGACTTTAAACGTCCAAATGTTTCCGCCTTACATTTCCTTTCTGTAAGGTTTTGTAAGGCTCTGTAAGCTCCTGTAAGTTTCCGTTAGCCCGTTTTTGCACGATTTGTATACACTTCACCATTTTTTAATCCATCGCCGTGCCCCGCACACGAAGCCGCAAGGGAGACTCCTCCGCGTTGCAATACACATACAGCACCTTGTCAAAATACCCGGGATAATCTGCCTTATAGGAATAGTTGAGGCAGACGGTGTCACCCGGCAAGACTGGAGCTTGGGAATAACCAGTCTCCAGACAGCCACAGGTGGTGGTGACCTGCTGTATCACCAACCGGGAATCTCCGGTGTTGATCAAAGCGAACCGTCCGTGCTGCTCCTCCTGATAAGAAAAATCGGGCAAGGTGGCGACAGCAGTATCTGCGACGGTCACATGCGTCAGCTCTTTCTTCCGATCACTCTCGCGGCCTATTTCTTTGCCTTGAATGATATCCAGATAGAGTTGCCTTACGTAAGGATTATCTACAGGATTCCCGATGGCTACAATACGGTTGTTCTTGTCTAAAAGAAAATTGTGGAACACGTCATTATCAGGTAAATTGTTCAACCGATTAAAAAGTCCCTCCGTATCAATGAACACAGGATATTCAAATCCGCTTCTTTTCAGAAAATGAATCATGTCCTCTTTACGCTTTGATTGAAAAACGAAAACAAACGGAGTCCTTCCATCAGAAACCGAATCCACCACATGTATCAATTCGCCCCACTTGTCCAATCGTAATTTACAGCTCATGCAATTTACGGAATCAATATAGAAAAGAATGGAATAATCCCCTTTTACGAGATTCATTTTTCTGTCACCGTACTCCCTGCTATAGCTTTCAAAAGATACGTTCTCTGGATAAAAGATCTCCTTACCAAACCATTTCTCAATAAGTTTTCTGGTCTTTTCAGCCTCAGTATTTCCACAGGAGATTATCAATAGAAGCAATATGATGTAGGCAAACGTTCTCATTCCTTCAAGTAATATTTGATGATGACAGGATTATCCTCGTCATCCAGATTTTCCAACTTCCGTATCTCTTCTGCCGACATCAGGTCGCGGCTGACTGTTTGATCCAACCGGTAAGGATCGACAATGGCAAGCAACGTGCGCCCGTCAATCCCGAAACAGGGAGGAAGGCTTTTGGGAGGAATCCCCTTCTGCAAGTACCCGCAACGACGCTCACGGTCGTACACATAGTTGCCCCCATACCGGAGCCCATCCGCAAAATGGATGTAGACATAGCGTCGGTTGAAAAACTTGATCAGAGGAATGATGTATCCGTGATCGCGTATGTATTGGGCACGTTCGGTCATGCCTTGCAACAGCCTGTCTCTTTTCCGGTCAGGACCGGTGCCTTCCTTCCCGTTCCTGTCCCCAGTCGCGTTTCCAGGCAGGTCACTTTCCTTTATCTCCTCATCGCCAAAATCCAGATACATAACCGGTTTCAGCTCTTTCCGATCCACATCCACCTGATAGAAATAATAATTGATGCCTTGTGGAACAAAGAAGAAATCATCCCCATCCCGATAGAAAAAGGTCTTGTCCATAGTGTTGTTGGATGAAAGGGTGCCCTCATAAGTCATAGCATCCTGACGACCGGAAGCGGCATCCACCAAGGCTATCTCCTGGTCCACCCAAACCGAAGGAATGGAAAACAGATAGCACTCCTCGCCCACAGCCATCAGGGAACTCCAGAAAAATTCAGGCTGTAGGTCTTGCCGGGATATAAAGTCAAAGTCCAAACTGTAAGTATAAACCTTTCCATACGGATTCAGCAGGTCGATACCCTTCCGGTAAGGATTGAAAGCCATGTCCAAAGCCATCCGGTATTCCTGAGGACCGTCACCCTGCACATTGGCCGACGAGGCGATGAAACCTCCATCCCCCTTAAAGGTATGCACCACCTGATATTTGTCATAGATGGCATAGACATCCGTTTCTTTGTCGTACAACACTTTCCGATAGCCTCCCAGCAGCGAAGAATCGGTAGTCTCCAAAGGGACAAGCTCTATCTTCTCCACAAATGACGAAAGGTCTGATGCCTCCGCATACATGTCCACCGGAATGATTTCCACATCCTCTGGAAGAGCAGGACGGTCAGAGGTGCAGGAGAATATCATTAAAAAAAATAAAATAATAACAATTTTCTTCATAACACACCATGTTTTAAGTTCATATTCAAACCTATATACGCTTATTTATTGTCTGCAGCATAATGAAACCAATCTATGTAATAATTTAGGCATCCTCTTTCTTGTTGATTACTGTAGATCAGGGCTGCAATATCCTGCCCGAATATATTGCAGCCCGTCAAGAGGGATTGACAAAACAACTCTGTCTGCATCTTCAATCCGGAAGCGGCTGCGGATCATCCTCCCAGACTGTAAACGAACAGATACATGGAATCCTCCCCTGCCATTCCCGTACCAAGCAGCATGGAATTGTCGGAAGAGACCGCTATATGCGTCAACTTGCGGTCCAACACATACCGGCACAAAGGAATGCCGTCTAAATTGAAAGACTGCACTTCAGCGCTTCCTTCCCTCCACTCGGAAGCAAGAACAGCTGAAAACAGGGCGTAATACGTGTCTGCCGATGCAGTCAGCGAACGGTAGCCCACACGGCTCGTGCGCGACAATCCGGGAACCGGCTGTCCCATGTCCAGCACTTCATAGTCCATCCCAAACGATTCTATCCGCACCAAATGGCTCAAAGAGGCATTTTTCTCCAACGCAAAGAAATCAATGCCACCATCGTATACCAGGGAACGCGCAAACCGACGTCCGTCTGCGGTGACCGCCAACCGCCCTGTGCAGGCTAAGGAATGGGTGAAACCAGAAGCCTTGTCCGGCTTTGGAGGATAATAAGCCAAAGAGTCGAGCCTGTTCCCTGCCAGATCCTGCAGGACGTAGCTGCACCGTTGCGCTACCGGCAGCACCATCCTATTGTTGTCTGGCAACAGGACCGCGTCGTCAAACAGGCGCAATTGCGATGCCAACGGTACCAGCCGCAGGCTGCTGTCCGAAACCTCCACCCGGCTGATCTGGCCTTTGCGCGCGTCATACATCCGCATCTCTCCCCCGCTCTTGTGAAGCGAAGTGATCTCAAGCACCTCACCGGGTCCGTTCCCTATATGAATACCTTTGGCCAGACACGCCCCCTCCACAGACAACAAAAAAACCAGACTCTCCGCGCTCCCGTCCACAATCCATACCGAATCTCCCGTAACCTGCATGTCCTGAGGATCAAGTATGTCATACGCATCCAAGCAGACCGAATCAACGGCCTGCAAGGAAACGGTCTCACGAAAAGGAATATCCGCCACTTCCGAGGAATCCGTACAACTGGCGAACGCCACAAGGCATAAGGCTGAACAGACCCCTAAATGATGCCTGACACTCATTTCCTGCCTGGATATTGATCCTTTCTTTTGTCCACCAGCTGCCCGTTGCCGTTAAAGACATAACAGGTAGCATCCTCATAAGGCTCACAGCCTATGGCTACAGGGTCTTCACCGCCGGCCAAAGCCGCGACATTCTCCAGCATCACATCCGGCATCTTCTGCAACTCGCAATTTTTCTTGTGTGAAACATACATTCCAGATCCTGCCATCACTGAAATGGCTGCAAAAAGAGTAATCTTCTTTGTTTTCATCATACTTAAAATGTTATACAATAGTTGACAAGTATATATTCATAATTAGTTTACATCATATAGAATTGACACCTTTGCTCACAAATTTCAAAGATACATTTATGGACAATATGGGTTGAAAATAATAGTTTAAGGAACGGTCGTCCCTTGTCCACCAATCCCCATAATCCCAGTACCCAAGCACGATCCTTTCTTTAGCGAAAAGAGGGAGACACAGCAAGAGGCCGGCAACCGCTAAAAACAGTTTTTGTCTCATCATATAATTTGCTTTTTTGTTTTTTCGTCGGCAAAGCTATGGAAAAACGGACAGACCTTTTCTTTTTTTTCTTCGGAAATGTGTAAGCAGAGTTGTATGCAAAGCCCATACAGGCATTCTGAAAGGGGTTTGCATACATTCTCGCATACAAAAAAAGGATTATTATACCCTTGCCGCACGATCACTCCACATCAAACATCACCACCACAGGATTGGCATCTTCGGACAGACCCTGCAAAGCCGGATCCTGCTTCGCTTCCTCCGAGAGAGCCGCCGGATCGGGCAAGTAGGAAAAGAATCTGCCATCGGCCACTCCTTCTATCATCGACATGCCCCGCAGACGAGGCTCCTGGAAAAAATTGACCAGACGGGCCGCTGAGGGATCCGACTTGGGGATGAGCAGCCATGGGGATAAAGGGGAGGCGTAAGGCTGGCATATCAGATAGCGGGCATTTTCGTAAATGCACACTATATCCTTGATGTGACGCATGTCCTGCAAGAACTGGGGAGGGTCGCCTTCCATACCCTTCAACAGGTCGTGAGAAGCGTATCGCTCAGAAGCAAGGGTATAGCCGCATGCATCTTTCCTTGAAGGTCGACAGCATAGATGTGGGGAGTGAAGCGTTCGTTGTAGTACAGCTTATCCGCCGAACGGCAGACGGCATGCGAAGCCACCTGCAAGACCTTCATCTCATCCGCCTCTCCAGCTTTGGATCCGACCAGGACATCCAGCTTTTGCTCATTCTGATCCCAAACGGCAAGCTTGGCCTTCAAGCCATCCGGACCGAACACGTTGCGCAAGAGAAAGCGACGCTCATCCAGACAGCCGATCTCCATGCAGTGCTCACCTACCGGAATGACCTCACAGTCACCGGCGTCGGCCTGACGGTAACAGAGGATATTCCTCCGGGCATTGTCGAACACATACACATTGCCGGCTTTGTCAACATCCATGTCCATCAGCTCAATGTACTCTCCGGGACCTTCGCCTTTTTTCAGAATGGAAGTCAGATGTTTGCCTTTCTCGTCAAAAACAAACACACCTCCGCTTTTCTGATCCAGCACATAAAACTTGCCGTCCCGATAAAGCAGCTTGCTGATTCGCCCCAAAAGCACCTCACCGGTGGTCTCCAAAGGTATATAAGCAAGATCCTTGATGACAACTTCCCCTCAGGAACCTGATCTAAATCGACCCGCACGGCTGCCGCCGGCTCTTCCCTCTTGGACTGACAGGACGAACAAGAGGCCAACAACACACCCAATATGAATAATAAGATAAAATGTTTTTTTTCATAATACCATTAACATATTTACAACAATATTGTAACGAAAAACAATTGATCATAAGCGAATTAAAGATATGAATATTCAACACATATCAGCAACTTGAGTTATATAAATATTTCTTAATGCAAAAGAGAAAATTCCTCCTGCATCCGAAACCGACTGAATACAGCATAATAATACATGGCAAGAATATTTACTCTTCCGCTTTCCGCCTTTGTGTTCAATAAGTAATTTTGAACCCTTAATTTTTCATCCAACAAAAATGTTACAGTTGCTTCGCTTAATAAATAGTTCGGGAAAGGCACATCCTCATCTACACTGAAACAACGCATACCTGATGCCTTTTCCCAGATCTTTTGCTCCCGACGGTTGCTGAATCGAGAAACTATATACACCCTATCCCCATGCTCTTGTTCCGCAGATTTTTTTAATGACTCCAATTCACGATCCGCACATGACGTACAATCCAATAGAGGTATATAAACGATTAATGTTTCACGGCTTATAAGAGAAGACAATATTACTCTTTCCCCTTTAGAATCCAATAAGACAACATCCTCTATTTCAAAATTCCCATATTTAATTATATCTATCAGACATTCAGATAATAATTCCTGATCATTTTGAAACGCTTGAAGCGTAGTCTCATAGCTTCTTTTATCAACCATAAATCCAAGCAAGCCCCCCAGTAGCAATGCAAAAAATAACGAAGAATATGTTCCCCATTTATTCATACAGCTTATCTACAGATATATGAAACATACAAATAATAGGATTATTGTCCGAATCACTTCCGATCCGTCTCACCTCATCGGCTTTCTCTTTGCTTAAATGACTGAGAAATTCCTCTTGAGCAGATTCCGGCAAAAAATCAAAAAAGCCCGCATCTATAAAAGCGAGCAGCCAATTATCGGCCACGCCATATATATAGAAAGGGAAATTCAACTTTTTCTGCTCTATATCGCTCTGTAGAAAGGTTTTGCCTTTCAAAGTCTTCTTATCCAACAAAGACAGATAAATCTCAGGGAGCTTCTGGTTCAAAACATAGTAATAATCGTCTGCCTCATAAAAGGTGTAATAAGAAGCAATATCTTGCTCTAACGCCCGATTGAAATCATTCAAATCCAGCTCCTTAGTCTTTTCAAAAAAGCGTTCCACTTCTCCCGGATCATAGATAGACAACTTATATTTAGGAGAAAGACTGTTTTCTGTTATCTGATAAATGGTGTCACACAGAGGGTAATAATAATACAACAGACTATCTTCCTCCCATACCCTTCCTGGCCCCATTGACCTGTCATTGCTGAAAGGCAAGGCCGTATCAACTGGCTTCAAAGAAGAATCCGCAAGAACTAACCTGAAATGACGGTCTGGAGTGTAGCGTTGAAAAAAGAAAAGCCAAGTCCCATCCTTCCTCAGAACAGCTTTTGAAGGAGAAACATCCATCAACGAATGCTCTTCCAAAAAACGTCCGGACAAATCATAACGGATATACTTCCAACTGATCCAATCCAAGACATCCACATGCTCAGTGGTGAAACGTACATCGTTCAAACTGGCATATTCGCCTGGACCATTTCCACTACGACCGATTTTATATAAATAATTCCCACTCATGTCGAACACGAAAACTCCTTTCGCCTTATAGAGATCCGTCACAAATAGCTTGGAGTCCTGAATATAGATTCCGTCTATGTGCCCTACAATAGCATCATCGTCTGAAGAACTCAAAGGTATGACATGAATAGAATCTATGCATTCATACACGTCCGTCTTGGTGATTTCTGAAGGCAAATCCAAATACACCAAACGAGCTGCCGTATCCACACTCAAAGATGGGGTATCTGACACATATTGCATACCTGCCCCCTTTTCCCTACAAGCCATTAACAGTCCGACACTGCTTAATAGCAACATCCATTTTAAACAATTCATACTCATGGCATTTGTATTTTTGGTCTTAAAATCTTTATTAAAGTTTTGCCGGGTCTCAACTTCTTAGTAGACAAGGCTTACGTTGACGAGGCAACAAGGAAGCCTTCCCAATAAAATAGCTTGTAGGGAACTGACTTTACTAACGCCTTGCAGACCCGTCAACTTGTTGCTTGTCAACTACAACTTGAGCCCAGCTAAACTTGAATTAATTATATTATTGGTGTAGTATCACATCCTACACAATTCCACGTATGGGCAACAGTGCCCTGTCCTTCGCCAACAAACACAGCAATTGTTCTTTTGTAAACCTGTCCCCAGCCACCATAACAATAAATCTCTTCGCATACATAATCCTTGCGATTCCACCATTCCTCCAAAGAAGATTCTCCTCCTTCAGCCTGAGACTCTACATCTTGCAAAGTAAAAAGCGTATTTATGCTATTTTCTTCATGAAAGATCTGAGCACGGTATACATTATAGCCTGCAAATACAAGCAAAAACATTACTATATAAAATAATTTATTCTTCATATTTATCCAAATCCATCTTTGTTATTAATTAATCTGCGCTTAGCAGCAATAAATTGTACTCATTTGACTGGGTCACAAACCCATCATCCGCTTTTCATCAGAAACACACCTCCTTTCTTCCTCTTAAACGCCCTCTTGAAGCTTCGGGCATTGCTGTCCTCACAAGGAGAACTCACCGTGATAAACTTCCGACTCCGTCCGG
>CALUOU010000026.1 GCA_944322335.1 uncultured Bacteroides sp. | reverse complement strand
GGGCTATATCCTACCTCATCGATACCGATGACTGGCTGAATCTCTGATTTGGGTGACGCAATGATAAAGTCAGGAAAATTTCACGTTTGCCATAATCTTGCAGATTTTTCATTTCCGCATTCCGCTGCATCCCTTCCGCCCTTCCGGGGGGCAGCTCCTGTTGCACAAATATTGCACAAAAGCTGCACAACCCTCCTGAAAAAAGCTTCATTTTAGTCCAAAAAAGGGCGAAAAAGTGCATCAGAATGCTTTTTTTATCCGAATGTCAAGGCCGTCAAAATCAAAAAAGCACTGAAATAGAGTCTCATTCCTCTGATTTCCAACGCTTTAATTAATGTCGGGGTGGCGGGATTCGAACTCGCGACCCCCTGCTCCCAAAGCAGGTGCGCTAACCGGACTGCGCTACACCCCGAAAGCCTTACTCCTGTAAAGCGGTTGCAAAGGTAAGAATAAAAATGGTATTAACCAAATAAAAACGGCATTTTCTCCCATAATATTTTCTTTTCCCGCTTTTTTCGTATTTTATTTTTCCAGCAAGTCCTTTAAAAAGGCATCTAACTCAGCATCCAGCCCTTTTAGCAGTTCGTCATTTAGCAGAAGTGTATCGTCATCTATCAACAAGAGCTCGCTTAAAGTCTCTTTGTCTTCGTCTACTAAGACAAAGGAAAAGGGCTTGAGCAGGGAGAGATTGTCAAAAGCTCCTTGCGCCTTCAATTCGTTCAGGACGGCAGTCAGTGTTCGCTCTGTCCGATTGTAAAAATCATCCTCTGTATATGCGCTCCACTCATTGATGGTGGCATCAGCCAGTTTCACATCTTCATCATCGAAGATGAGCAGTTCACCTGAGTCTTGGCGCGGCTGCAGGTGTATATCCGTAACTATCGTTTGTCCTTGGCTACCGCTATATTTACTGACAGCCTTGCTGACAGCTTCTTTTATGTGCGATAAAGATGATTGACAGAGTTCCATTTTGTTGTTTCTTCTTTTTTATGAACGTTCAAAGATATGCAAAATAATTGATATAGGAAACGCTGCTTCTCAAAAAAATATTTTTTTTGCCAAAAGGGTCATTCTTCAAAGCGTTTCATCTGCATTTGCAACAGATTCATCGCCTTTTCTCTTTTTTGCAATTCTGAGACATAATAGCTGGTTATAATATAATTAGGCACATCTTCAGCTTCCACGTTTTCTTGAGTAAGCTTGCTTTCTACCTTGTCTGTCTCATAGGCTAAAGCTTGTGCCTTCAAGCTCCAATCAAGCGCTTGTGATATGCTGTCTTGCATTTCATAACCCAAGGCGATGTTATAGGCAGCGCGCATTTTTTTCTTTTTACTGACGCGTTTGGCGTTGTACGTCTGCCTCCATAGTCCGACGGCCGCTTCCCAATTCTCTTCGCGCACATAGATAGCCGCATCTCGCATATTGGCTGAACCTCCTGTATAAAGAATGCGATGAGCCGTTTCCCAATAGGGGAGGAGTTGTTTTACAGCGGCAATGCCGGCAAATTGCGAGGCTTCTTTCACCAACTCCTGATCTGTGAGAAGCTGCTTGTTGGCAGATCCGTAAGTCGCGCCGAGTTTCTCCCAGAAAATGCTGTCATTGCCGTTAAGTGTGGCCATCGGTGTCTGTCGGTTAGGTAAGTAGATGCGCACACTGGGATATACATTGGCATCGATGGTGCCGATGAACATATTATAATAAGGTGAAAAACCGATTTTACGCACAGCCTTGATCTGTACGTTTTCCAAGGCTATCAGGAAATCCACATCCAGTTCCTGCACCAAACGTTTTACTTCTTCCTGGCTTAGCAGATTTTCTCTGGGGAAAAAATCATGAGCGCGTAAAGCCGAATCACAAATAATCACTTCATCGAAATAATTTTCATCAGCAATGGCCTGTGCCAATGATTCGGTGGCAACTGTACCATCTCCTTGATAGAAATGGGTGATGTGGGTGATTTCTCCGTTATCTTCCTGTCTGTCTGTTTTCTCATCGGAGGACTGTAGGGGACGGTCCTCGGGAGTGTCTGACATATTGTTTACAACAGCCACACTTCTCAGTCTGGCAGGAAAGCTCACTTGAGCAGGCATGGCATAATCGATGGAAAAAACTTCGGTGCTCTGGCAACCGCTCAAAAGCAGGAACAGGCAGGGAGCGAACAATCGGATAAAATTCTTCATCATAAGAAAGCCTCCTTATTCATTTTCATAATTGTTATTTGTCACACAACTCTATCGCGAGGAGATTTTCACATGATTGTCAATTGCCATTTGACCATCTAACAGTCAGCCGACAATTGACAATCAATCGTGAAGAGCTAAGCCATAAAACAGGCTTCTCTCTTAGTTTTTCTCCTTATTATAAATTCCGTCCATGACAGTTCTTATATTTCTTTCCGCTTCCGCAAGGACAAGGATCGTTCCGTCCGATGGTCTTTTCCGAACGGATGGGTTCCCGTTTGGGTTGTTCTCGCGTGTCGTGTTGAGCCGCCGCTTTCTGATTGGGGTCGCTCAGATCTTGCTTTTTCTCTTGAAATTTGCTCATGTCCTGGCGGCGCTCAGGGGCTGCTTGGCGTATTTCTTGCGGCACTTGCACTGGAATTTGTCCGCGCATCAGGATGGAAATTGTCTGATTGTTAATCTTGTCCACCATTGCATCGAACAAGTTGACCGACTCCAGTTTGTAGATCAACAAAGGATCTTTCTGCTCATAGCTGGCATTTTGTACGGAGTGTTTCAAGTCATCCAGTTCACGGAGATTCTCTTTCCACGCTTCATCAATGACGTGCAGCAGGATCGCTTTTTCAAAGGATTTCACCACTTCCTTGCACTCGCTCTCATAAGCCGTCTTCAAGTTGCAGGAAATGTTGTAAATCCGTTTGCCATCGGTGATGGGGATCAGGATGTTTTCGTAAATATGGCCTTGATTCTCATACACTTGCTTGATGACCGGATAGGCGATTTGTGCCATGCGGTCCGTCTTGCGTTTAAAGAGTTCCATGGCTGCTTCAAAGAGCTGGTTGGCCAGTTTCTCTTTTTTCTCATTGCGATATTCTTCTTCGCTGAAAGGCACTTCCATGGCCAAAGTCTGGATGACATCCATTTTACAATTCTCGTAATCGGGAGCTGAAGTCGCGTTGACACAACGTTCCCAGATCATGTTGACAATGTCCATGCCGATGCGTTCTCCCATCAGAGCGTGCCGACGTTTGGTATAAATGACCGTACGCTGCTTGTTCATGACATCATCATACTCCAGCAGACGCTTGCGGATACCGAAGTTGTTTTCTTCCACCTTCTTCTGTGCGCGTTCGATAGACTTGGAGATCATGCGGTGCTCAATCATTTCACCTTCCTTGAATCCCAGTTTATCCATGACGCTGGCAATGCGTTCAGAAGAGAACAGGCGCATCAGGTCATCTTCCAAAGAAACGAAGAATACAGAAGAGCCAGGGTCGCCTTGACGTCCGGCACGTCCGCGCAACTGACGGTCAACACGGCGTGACTCGTGGCGTTCCGTACCGATGATGGCCAATCCTCCTGCGGCTTTCACTTCAGGGCTTAGTTTGATGTCCGTACCACGGCCGGCCATGTTGGTAGCGATGGTCACGGTGCTGCTTTGACCGGCTTGCGCTACGATTTCGGCTTCTTTCTGATGCAACTTGGCGTTCAAAACGTTATGTGGGATCTTACGCATGGCCAACATCTTGCTCAGCATTTCCGATATTTCCACAGAGGTTGTGCCTACCAATACAGGGCGTCCGGCTTTGATCATGGTCTCGATCTCTTCGATGACAGCTTTATATTTCTCGCGTTTGGTCTTGTACACACGGTCGTTCATGTCAATACGGGCGATGGGGCGGTTGGTGGGAATCACCACCACATCCAGTTTATAGATATCCCAAAATTCGCCGGCTTCTGTCTCAGCCGTACCGGTCATGCCCGACAGCTTATGGTACATGCGGAAATAGTTTTGCAGGGTAATGGTGGCAAAAGTTTGTGTGGCAGCTTCAATTTTCACACGTTCTTTTGCTTCAATGGCTTGGTGCAACCCGTCTGAATAGCGTCGTCCTTCCATGATACGTCCTGTCTGTTCGTCCACGATCTTCACCTGACCGTCGATGACCACGTATTCATCATCCTTTTCAAACATGGTATATGCTTTCAGCAGCTGGTTGATGGTATGTACGCGTTCCGATTTGACAGCATAGTTGGTCAGCAAGGCATCTTTCTTTTCCAGACGTTGCTCATCCGTCAATCCAGCCTCATTCTCCAGTTCTGACAATTGAGCCGTGATGTCGGGCAGGACAAAAAGGGTCGGGTCATCCGAGTTTCCGGTGATCAGGTCAATGCCCTTATCGGTAAGGTCTACACTGTTCAGTTTCTCGTCAATCACGAAATAAAGCGGGTCGGTCACTTCCGGCATGCGCTTGTTGTTCTGTTCCATATAGATCTCCTCGGTTTTCAGCATGCCGGCCTTGATGCCTTGTTCGCTCAGGAACTTGATCAGAGGCTTATTTTTGGGCAGTGCTTTGTGGCTGCGATAGAGAGCCAGGAATCCTTCTTCCTGTTGCTTCTTATCCTCCGAAGCTATCAGGCGTTTGGCATCAGCCAAGTATTGGGTAGCCAGTTTTTTCTGAGCTTCTACCAGCCGTTCTACTAAGGGACGCAATTGCTCAAACAGCTGGTCATCGCCCTTCGGGACAGGACCGGAAATGATCAGCGGTGTACGCGCGTCATCGATCAGCACGGAGTCCACCTCATCCACAATGGCATAGTTGTGCTGGCGCTGAACCAGGTCTTTGGGGCTTAATGCCATGTTGTCACGCAGGTAGTCAAAGCCGAACTCATTGTTTGTGCCGAACGTGATGTCTGCCTGATATGCCTTGCGGCGGGTTTCTGAGTTGGGGCGATACTTGTCGATGCAATCCACGCTAAGCCCGTGAAACATATAAATGGGTCCCATCCATTCGGAGTCTCGTTTGGACAGGTAGTCGTTCACGGTTACCACATGCACTCCGTTTCCAGTCAGGGCGTTAAGAAAAACAGGCAGGGTAGCGACCAAGGTTTTACCTTCGCCGGTGGCCATTTCCGCAATCTTGCCTTTGTGCAATACCACACCACCAAACAGCTGCACATCGTAGTGCACCATGTTCCATGTCACTTCGTTTCCGCCGGCTATCCAGTGATTCTTATAAATGGCTTTGTCGTCTTCGATGCGCACAAAGTCCTTCGTAGCTGCCAGTTGGCGGTCGAAGTCGGTGGCAGTCACCACAATTTCTTCATTCTCGCTAAACCGACGTGCCGTGTCTTTGACAATGGCAAAAGCTACAGGGAGCACTTCGTCCAATGCTTTTTCATACCGCTCCAGTATTTCTTTTTCCAATTTGTCAATTTGAGCGAAAAGGTTTTCACGTTCCTCCAGTTCAGTGCTTTCCACACTTGCTTTCAATTCGTCTACTTTGGCACGTTGATCGGCTGCCGAATTGCGGATGTAGTCTTTCAACTCCTGAGTCTTCGCACGCAGGGCATCATTGTCCAATTTGGTTATGTCTGGATAAGCTGCTTTAATTTTCTCTACCCACGGTTGTATTTCTTTCATGTCACGTGTGGACTTGTTTCCGAAGATAGAGCTTAGAAATTCATTAAATCCCATTCTATATTATAGTTTGTTTTCTATTATTGTTACTTGATTTAATCGGGTGTGCAAATGTATGGATTTCTACACACACTACCTACCATTCCTCTTATTATTTTTCAGAGATGCAGGCTGTTTTTTATGAAAAGAGACGAAAAACCGGCGGTTTTTGTCGGTTTATAAGTCAAGGGGGGATGCTTGACATGCGTTGGGTGCACGAATGCGCATGATGCCTGTCAGCGTGGGGGCAACGCGGTCAGCGCGGACAGGGGTTTGGATGGTGGCTGCTTTAATGTCCGTTCCCATCCATATGAGCGGGGTAGGAAGAGTGCCCAGCCTTACGGCGCGGTTGTCTGTGGCATTTTCCTGCATGACGGTCCATCCCGGCAACACATCAATAAGCAAGTCGCCTGAGCGTTTGCGGTGGAATCCGTTACGGATGCGTTCGGTCTGAGGCGACCAAGATCCCAGCAAGAGCCTGTTGGCTGAATAAACTTCGTTGACACCGCTGAATTGGATCAGGAACTGGGCGGCCTTTTCCTGAATATCCGCCAAATTGAGCTGTTTTTCTTCTATAAGTTTATGGTTAAGATAGATCTGAAGGTCGTGATAGCTCTCCACATACTGCCCTTCTCCATAAGTAGCCATCAGGTACATGTTGAGTAAAGTAGCGCAGCGGTTCAAGTAAAATTCGCCGCCCGGTACACGGTAAAGTCCGATGTCTGCCGCGTCAGGATCGGCATACCCTGTAGAAGTCACGCACAGAAGGACATGCTGCAGTCCTATTTTACGTTCCAGCATTTTCAATAGGGCTGCGATGCTCCTGTCCAAGCGCACATATGTGTCTTGCAGCTCCATGGCACATTCCTGGGAGCTTTTGTGCAGGTAGTTGCCACCGTAATAGGTTAGGGCAAGCAGATCGGGGATGCTATCCCGTCCAATGGTGCTTTTGTCCAGCAATTCTTCGGTCAGACGGTTGATTTCATCATTGATGAGAGGACTGCTGATGAGCCTTCGAAAGCAATTCGTACGGTCGTTGTCAAACTTATATTTGAAGGCATCTGTACGCCATTCTGGCAGAAAGGCGTATCGGGAGGCCGGATGGACAGGTGTCCACACCAACTCACGCAAACGGAAATCGGGAGAAGAACGGTCGTTGAACTGGCTGACCCACCACGGGAACTCGGCATAATAAGTGCTTCCGCACCATTTCCCTGTTCGTTCGTTCAGCCAGAAAGCTCCGTTCCCGCTATGTCCGGCTGATAGGATGGCTGCGTCCCGCATCGGCGCAATGGCATATACCAGCCCTTTGTTTCCTGTACCGATCTTCAATTCATCGGCCAAGGTCGAGACGAGCAACTGGGAAGGAGAACTGTTTTCGTCAGTATAGTTACCCATGAATTGCGGATCGTCTGCCGCATCTTTAGGACGCAAAGTGTTTCGGCTGATCCATTGGTTGGCTATGATGCCGTGCAGGGCGGGCATGGCACCTGTATATAAGGTGGCGATGGCCGAAGCCCGGTCAACGCCTTCAAATGCGAAATCCACTTGGCGGAACACCTTTCCTTCGCGCATCAGCCGCTTGAATCCCTGTTCGCCATATAAAGATGAAAAAGCCTCCATGTAGTCTGTCCGCAGCTGGTCAATGGTCAGCGTGACCACCAACCGAGGCGAAGCGGGAAGCGATTGGGCTTGGATGCCACTGAATGCGATGGCAAGTATGGATGTGATCAGTCCTTTTTTCATGGGCGGATGGTTGTCAGTCGGGTTTGTGACGGTTTGCTTATTATAAGATTGCTCATACTTCTCTCCAGCAAACATAATGCCACAAACAGTATAGGAAGGGGCAAATGCTGGGGAATGAGGCTCCAAGATGCGATAAATAGAATTAAGACAGCGGTATTCGCCATCATGTAGACACTTCGTTTCCGTTTGCATACCCGCTTGAGCATCCATGGCAGACAGAGAAGGTGGAAAGGATGGAGAATGAACAGCAGATAGTTCGGGCTCACAGCCGGATGCTGGGAAAACAGCGCCAAGAAGGTCGGAATACATCCGGCTATGCCTGCGCAGCCGAACAGCAACAAGTCAATATACCACAGGCTTTTCTTTTTCCACAAGCCGTATGTTGTAAGAAGGGTGATTGTCACCCAGAGCAGGACAGCGCATTGCAAGGGGGTGATTCCTCCCTCGGATAATTGGGGCGCCGCCATGGGCTGGAGTACCACCGTTTCTTTCACCAACGCTCGTGAGTGCCCGGTCGTGTCTGTTATCGTGGCTTGTCCAAAGGACGTTTGCAGATTGAAGGGCACAAACTGCATGGTGCGCCGGGTGATAGGTTCGTCTGCGTGGGAGCCCATGCACAGATCCATGCTGAAGCGGGACCATGGATGCCCTTTGCTGTACCTGTGCAGGAGGTGGCGGAAGGTGACACCCGTGTCGGTAGTCTGCATGTCTTCAGCGTATTGCACACGGCCTTCCGTTGCCCGTTCTATCTGGTCACGAGGACGGGTGGCGCAATTGTCGTAAAAGAAATTATAACGGTAAATCCGGTTTTCAGGCCGGTAGTTGATTTCCAGCAAGTCGATGAGCCGTCTCTTTTCCGTGTCAGTCAGGTCGAGCACTTGTTGCCACACCTTTCTGCCTTCAGATGCATAGCCTAAAGCAAAATGCCGGAAATCATTCCGTGCCAATTGATAATCGGTTTCTCCCAAGGCAAAGCGGAAAGCGAAATGGGGGGTGTCGAAATCAAACACTCCGTAGTTGTAGACCACATCAATCCCTTTAGCCTTATTCTCATAGCGTATGGCCGTATGTCCGAAGAGAGAATAGATTTCTTCTCCTGCCGCACAAGTCAGCAGGCTGATCCGGATGGAATCCTGCCGTTTTGCCGGAGTCTCTTCAGCCCGAATTTGCAGGCTTATCATGCTTATCCACAGGGGGATAATATATGCAAAGGTAATGAAGCTCGATTTCATGCCGCAAATATAGGCAAAAAAATGATTGGTTGTATCCCTTATATAAAGATTGTCTTTTGCAAACGCACTTTCACTTTTCATAAGCATATTTCCACAGACCATAAAAAAAGGACGTGTGCCTTTCACGTCCTTTTCATGCTTTGTCGGTTGATCTTTAATAAGTTAGACCACTTGACTTAAATGCTTTATTTATTAAAGAATCTGCTTATCAGAGGCAGGCATGTGTAGAGGGCTGAATGCCAGTACTCCCAATCATGTCCTCCGTCGCGCACACGGAACTGGCAGGGGATGCCCGCATTGCGCATGGCTTGGAAGAACTCAATGTTCCGGTCTAACAGAAAGTCATCATCGCCACAATCAACAAACCAATAGACACTGCGAAGGGCTTGCTTTTGAGCTTCATCGGCTTGCTTCACATACTTTGTGCAGCTATGTTCAATCACAGAGCGTGTCAGTCTGTCCAATTTCCCGTCCGGCTCGTTGCCTTTGGCGGCACCCACTTGAGGAATGTCCATTAAAGCACTCATGGCATAAGCGGCACAAAACAAATCGGGATGGCGCTGGGCATAGCTGGTTGTGCCTCCTCCTCCCATGGACAAACCGGCGATGGCACGGTGCTGCTTATCACCGATGACGCGGAAACGCTCTTCAATGTAGGGCATGAACTCTTGGAAAAAGAAGGTCTCGTATTCCCAGCCCGGCATGTTGAAATAGCCATTTTGGTAAATGTTCGGATCTCCTCCCCCTGCATCGGGAGTGACGATAATCATTTCGCATGCCTCACCGCTGGCTGTCAGACGGTCGATCACATCGAGCACATGGCCACGAACCGTCCAATTGTCATTCTTTTCCCACATGCCGTGCAAGAGATAAAGTACAGGGTACCGCTTGTCTGGCTGAGTCTGGAAACTTCGAGGCAACACTACGGTATAAGCCCGCTTCACGCCCAATGTCTCACTATAGAGCGTATCGGTCATAATGCGCATTTGCGGCTGGGCTTTTATCAAAAGCGCACCGCACAAAAATAAAATCATGAATAAAAGCTTCGTTTTCATAAGTTGTTTTTTACAGGGATTACAAGAGTTTATTCAAATTTCCAATAGTCTACATTGAACAATTCTCCGTCATTGCCTTTGAAGAGCAGATAAATGTCATGCACCCCCTTGACGGGCTTGATTTCGGTGGACTGCTCTTGCCATTGTTCGGAACCAGACGTAGGCTTTACCTTCAGTTCACCGGCAATTTCACCGCCCAAGGCATCCACCCGGATTTCGATGCTTCCGCCTTCTGCCAGTCCGGCCACACTTGCCAAGAAGCTTGTAGCACCTTTTTGGCCGAAATCTACGGAGCGCACCTTCAGCCAATCGCCATTATGCAGGGATGTGATGTGGTGTTCATTGCCTGCTTTCCGATCGGTTTTCAAGCCATAACTGAAAGCCATGGTCTCCGCTTCTACTCTTTGGTAGGGGTCAAGATTTCGTACAGGAGTGCGTACTCCTTCGCGTGTAAAAGGGATAAAAGGTATTTTCCCGTCTTCCGTCCATTGGAATTCTTCCACACAGGTCGAACGTCGGAAGCCGCCTCCATTGGGCAGGATGCCGTTGTGGTAAAACATGAAATTACGTCCTTTAAACTCGATGGATCCGCCATGGATGGTAAAGCTGTTTTCGGCTTCGCCCATAATGCGTCCTTGGTATTTCCAAGGACCTTCGATGCTTGTGGAGGTGGAGTAGGCCATGTGCTCGGGCACACCGCCGGCAGCGTACACCATATAATATAGCCCGTTGCGTTTGAACACCCACGGGCCTTCTTCATAGTTAGTCTTGAGAATGCGTTTGTTCACCTGATAGTCAAACTTCATGACTAAAGGGCCGAAAGCGGTCGAATCGTTTGTCTCTACACGGATTATCTCACTGGCCAAGGAAATCATGTCCTCGTTAAGGCGGGCATACCATAAGCCGTTGTTACCCCAGAAGAGATAAGCCTGACCATCGTCGTCGATGAACACAGAGGGGTCTATATATCCCCAGTCGCCAGGTACCAGCGGTTTGCCCAATACATCTTTATAAGGTCCTTCCGGACGGTCGGCTACGCCAACGCCGATGCCATGCAGGTGTTTGACGGTATCTTCGGCGCAAATGTACCAATACCATTTTCCGTTGCGTTCGATAGCTTGGGAAGCCCAAGCGTTGTCTCCTTGTTTGGCCCATTGGAAAGTGGCGGTAGACATAGGTGTGCCTCTGTAGGTCCAGTTCACCATGTCCGTAGTGGAGTAGAGTTGCCATTCCTTCATTTTGAAGTATTGGGCGTCGTCCTCATCATGATCCACAAAGAGGTAGACGGTATCACCATGCACCATCGGTGCCGGATCAGGTGTGAAACTCGTTTGAATAACCGGGTTTTGCGCTTGGCAAAAAGCGGCCATTGACAGGGCGAAAATCCCTGTGGCCATTGTTTGTGACAGTTTTTTCATTTCTTTATTCGATCTGTTAATTAATAAAAAAGGTAGGAACAAGAGCGGATAACCCTATTCCATTCCTATTTGCAAATATAGATATAATCTGCGGGATTCTACACCGACAGAATAAAGAAAATGTTTTTCTTTAGAGAAAAGTTATTCCTTTTTCCTAAATATCCGCATTCTGCCTTTTGAAAACGTATGTCTTATATCGATGTAAACGTTCAACCCAACCCTTTGCAACTTGAAAATGAAGCCGGATTGCAATGTAGGGTTGGCAAATTGAGAAAGAAAAGGATGAACCGTTTGATTTTTGTAGATTTTAACAGAGATTTTCTCCTTTAACCTGCCTAAAAATTCCGGAAGAATGCCTACTTTTGCAAAGGATTAAAAAATCACTAACATAAAGGATTAAACAAAATGGTTAATTACAAAGAATTGGGCCTCGTAAACACAAGAGCTATGTTTGCGAGAGCAATTAAAGGCGGATATGCAATCCCTGCTTTCAACTTCAACAATATGGAGCAGCTGCAGGCTATCGTTAAAGCATCTGTAGAGACAAAATCCCCGGTTATCCTGCAAGTGTCTAAAGGTGCGCGCAACTATGCCAACCAGACCCTTTTGCGCTACATGGCGGAAGGTGCTGTAGGCTATGCTAAAGAGATGGGCTGCGAGCATCCTGAAATCGTGCTCCACTTGGATCATGGAGACAGCTTCGAGCTTTGCAAATCATGTGTGGACATGGGCTTCTCTTCTGTAATGATCGATGGTTCTCACCTGCCCTACGAAGAGAACGTGGCTCTCACGAAAAAAGTTGTTGAGTATGCTCATCAGTATGACGTGACTGTTGAAGGCGAGCTGGGCGTGTTGGCTGGTGTGGAAGACGAAGTTTCGGCTGAACACCACACTTATACAAACCCCGAAGAAGTGATTGACTTCTCTACACGTACAGGTTGTGACAGCTTGGCCATCTCTATTGGCACTTCTCACGGAGCTTACAAGTTCAAACCGGAACAATGCCATGTGGATCCTGCTACAGGCCGTCTTGTTCCGCCTCCTTTGGCATTTGACGTATTGGATGCCGTTATGGAAAAATTGCCTGGATTCCCTATCGTATTGCATGGTTCTTCTTCTGTTCCTCAGGAATATGTAGACATGATCAACCAATACGGAGGCAAACTGGAAGCCGCTATCGGTATTCCTGAAGAAGAGCTGCGTAAGGCTGCTAAATCAGCTGTTTGCAAGATTAACATCGACTCTGACTCTCGTCTGGCTATGACAGCTGCCGTTCGTAAAGTATTGGCAGAAAAGCCTGCGGAATTTGACCCGCGCAAATATTTGGGTCCTTCTCGTGACGAGATGGAAAAGATGTATAAGCACAAAATCATTAATGTGCTTGGATCTGATGGAAAATTGGCTGAGTAAGAAGAAGTTATAGCCAACCGTAGCTTTTATATGATAAAACGGTAATACGAAGAGGCGTGTCGGAGGACATGCCTCTTTTTTTGAGTTCAGACATTCTATATTGTCTTAGTGCAGTGCTCTTGCATATTATAGTAGGCGAAGTTGTTCAGGATGTCAAAGTGATATAGATAAAGCATAAAAAATGAAAAATGAAAAGAAGAAGAGCCGGCCTTTGCTTTTCGTCTTTACATTCTGTGACAAGAAAGATCCGCTAAAAGTTTGCAAGATTCACGAATAATTCCCAATTTTGCAGCTGAATAATTGCAATGTGTATAAAAAAGAGTATGGAATACAGCATGAAAGCCGTCCTTTTTGACTTGGACGGAGTGGTGGTGGATACCGAGCCTCAGTACAGTAGGTTTTGGCATCATATCGGAGTGGAACGGTTGGGTATGAACGATTTGGAAATGCGCATCAAGGGGCAGACATTGGCGCACATCTATGAGTCTTTTTTCCCAGGCCAACCGGATGTGCAAGCCGACATTACTGCCCGATTGGACCGATTCGAAGAAGATATGGATTATGAATACGTGCCTGGTGTGATGGCTTTTGTCAACGACCTGCGCAGACACCATGTCTACACTGCTATCGTGACCAGTTCTAACAAGAAGAAAATGGAAGCTCTCTATCGTGCCAGGCCAGAACTGCCTGCTTCGTTTGACCGTGTGTTGACTGCAGAGATGTTTGCGGCTTCCAAACCAGATCCGGCCTGTTTTCTCTTGGGCATGGAAATGTTCCAGACCGATGCAGATCACACATGGGTATGTGAGGACTCGTTTAACGGTCTTCGGGCAGGACGGGCATCGGGTGCTACAGTGATTGGGCTGGCTACAACGAACACACGTGAGGCTATTACCCCCTTTTGTGATCATGTGCTAGATGATTTCCGAGGTTTCACCTATAAGGAAATGTTGCAGATTTCTCATGGAAACGCCAATTTGTAGCCGACGCTTCCTGTTTTGTCAAGTCAATCCTTTAAACTTTTCAAAATATGGCAGGATATATAAATGAAGATAACCGTAAGGTTACAACGCATCGTCTCATAGAGATGAAGCAACGAGGAGAAAAAGTGTCTATGCTGACCGCATACGATTATACCATGGCGCAAATCGTAGATGGCGCAGGTGTGGATGTGATATTGGTGGGTGACTCTGCTTCTAATGTGATGGCAGGTAACGTCACTACGCTTCCCATCACCTTGGATCAAATGATTTACCACGGGAAGTCGGTTGTGAGAGGTGTGAAACGTGCCATGGTGGTGGTGGACATGCCCTTTGGCTCCTATCAAGGGAATGAACTGGAAGGTTTGGCTTCAGCCATTCGGATTATGAAAGAAAGTCATGCCGATGCGCTTAAGCTGGAAGGTGGTGAAGAAGTGATAGATACCGTCCGGCGAATCATCAGTGCAGGCATACCGGTGATGGGGCATTTGGGACTAATGCCACAGAGTATTAATAAATATGGCACATATACCGTTCGTGCCAAGGATGAAGCGGAAGCACAGAAATTAGTGTGTGACGCTCATCTTTTGCAGGAAGCGGGATGTTTCGCTTTGGTGCTGGAAAAGATTCCAGCCGCATTGGCGGCTCGTGTGGCGAGTGAGTTGACGATCCCTGTCATAGGTATTGGCGCAGGTGGAGGAGTGGACGGACAGGTGCTTGTGATTCAGGATATGCTCGGCATGAACAATGGTTTCCGCCCACGCTTTTTACGTAGATATGCCGATCTTCATACGGTGATGACAGATGCTATCAGCCGTTACGTTTCGGATGTCAAGAATCTGGATTTTCCAAATGAAAAAGAGCAATACTGACCATTTGTTCACTCAGGCATTTAGGCGGCTTTGTGAGAGCGACTTTTTGTTGTTCATGGCCGTCTATCTTCCGCTGCCTGTGCTTCCGTTTGAGGTAGCGAGGCAGTGGAATTTGCCATTAACAAGCGGATGTCTGTTATATGTGCTGTTCGTAGTGGGGATGCTGGCTGTGGGGCCTTTCCATGCCTATTTGGGCGATGCTTATAAGCGGAAACATTTGCTGACCTACTTTCTGGTGGTACTGAGCCTCTCAATGTTGGGCTATGAATACTTGGATTGGAGCTGGTGGCCTACGGTGGCTTTTGCACAAGGAGCAAGCTTTGGGCTGGCTTCCACGGCTGCTGTTACGGTGTCCATTGATGTGACTATTTCTTCCCTGCGTACGCAGTGCAACAAGGCTGTCGCTTGTTTTAGCCGTGCAGGTATGCTGGTCGGGGCACTAGGCGGGTGGCTGTTCTGGCAAGAATTTGGCTTTTTCACTCTGCTTCATGTGGCTGCGGCAGTAGGGATAGTGGGCAGTCTCGTGTCGAGCCGGATTTACTTGGCTTTTCGTGCCCCCATCGGACTTCCATTGTGCAGTTTGGATCGTTTTCTGCTGCCGGGAGGATGGTTCTTGGCTTTGAATGTATTTTTCCTGGCATTCGCTCCGGGGGTGTTGCTGCCCTTTATGCCTACAGGTGGAATAGGGGCGTGGGTCAGCGCATTCCTATTGCTTTTGGCACTTGCTTTACTGTTGGCTCCATTTACTGTAGGCTTTGTTGACCTTTCACACCATTGCCAGCGTGGTACGGCCAACACTACTTGTCAGTTGTCTGTTGAAGTAGGTTTGACTTGCGGACTGGCTACAGGCGTGTGGCTTCTGTCTGAAGGCATGTCTCTGGCCGATGGATGGAAAGTAGGAGGCTGCGCACTGGCTGTTGCCATTCTCTTGCGTTACACTTTAACAGCCTATTATTTCCCTAAGAAACGTGTCAGATAAGGGACAAAAACAATTATCCCTACGAGGATGGCAGCCACGGCACATACCAGAACCGCGCCTGCCGCAATATCTTTGACTTGTCCGGCCAAAGGATTTTTTTGCGGTGACACTAAGTCGACCAGTCGTTCGATAGCTGTATTGAACATCTCTGCTCCAATGACCATTCCCATGCAGATGATTACTGCCAGCCATTCGTTCCGAGTAATGCCGAACACTCCTCCTGCACATCCGACCATTACAGCCACAATAAGATGAAAGCTCAAGTTTTGTTCTTTGCCTACACATGTCCGTATTCCTTGCCAGGCATAGCGGAAGCTCCGTAATTGCTTTTTATAGTCATATTTCATGGCGGCATCAGTTTCTGGATACTTGTTTCACGCCTTTCACGGTGCGTATCTTTTTGATGAGTGTTTCGAGTCTTCCCGTGTCACTCACCATCACAGTCAGATTGCCCGAAAAGAGTCCGTCATTAGAATCAATGCTGATGCTTCTGAGTGCCAATCCTTCCTCCTTCGAGATGATGGAAGTGATGTTAGTGACAATGCCAATGTCGTCATGCCCAATCACACGGAGTGTAATGGGGTATTGAGTGCCATGCGCTTTGCCTGCCCATCTCGCTTTCACAATACGGTAGCCGAACCGCTCCCTTAGATCGCTAGCGTTAGGACAGTCACAACGATGTATCTTGATTCCTCCTTTGGCACTGACGAACCCGAAAACATCATCTCCATAAATGGGGTTACAACACTTGGCTAATTTGAAGTCTATGCCTTTCAGATTCTGGTCGATGATGAGAACATCTTCCTTTGCGGCGGCTTCATCCGAATGGGGCTGTTGCATGTTGTATGCCTCTGCGCTTCGATAGGGGACATCTTCATGAATGTCGCTCTCCTTTTTTTTCTGTTCGATGTACTTGTCCAGAATCTCATTCACGTCCAAAGCCTCGTTGGCAATAGCCTGATAGAAGTCCGTCACGACCTTGTATCCTAACTTTTTAATGAGTCGCATCATAACTCCTTCATCATAATCTATCTTACGGTTCTTGAACTTTCTTTCCAGCGTTTCCTTGGCAAAGGCATGTTGCCTGGCTGCCATTTCTTTAAGGGCTTGCTTGATCCTGGTCCTCGCTTTGGATGTTTGTACGAAATTAAGCCAGTCTTGTTTGGGAGTCTGAGTGTTCGAGGCCATAATCTCCACTTGATCCCCACTGTGCAGTATTTGCCTGAGAGATGCGTTCTTTCCATTCACCTTGGCTCCGATACACCTGCAACCCAGATCGCTGTGTATGTGAAAGGCGAAGTCAAGCACAGTAGCCCCTTTGCCCAGCTTGAACAGGTCTCCTTTGGGAGTGAAGACGAATACCTCATCCTCATATAAATCCAGCTTAAACTGATCCATGGCTTCCAGTCCGCTGCTGTCCGAATTTTCCAAGGCTTCTCGAACGGATGTCAGCCATTCGTCCAATCCATTTTCGCTCTTGATGCCTTTGTAGCGCCAATGCGCGGCCAATCCCCGTTCGGCGATTTCATCCATCCGTTCTGTGCGAATTTGCACTTCCACCCATTTCCCTTCCGGCCCCATGACCGTGATGTGCAGGGATTCATACCCATTGCTTTTAGGTACAGACAGCCAATCTCTCAGTCGTTTGGGATTGGGCTGATACATATCTGTTATGATAGAGTAAACTTGCCAACATTCCAATTTTTCTTTTTCTACAGGAGAATTCAGAATGATGCGGATGGCAAACAAGTCGTACACTCCTTCAAATGGGCATTTCTGCTTCTTCATTTTCTGATAGATGGAATGAATAGACTTGGTACGTCCCTTAATGTGGAACTTCAGCCCAGCTTCCTCCAGTTTCTTTTGTATGGGGGCAATAAAAGCTGCGATGTATCGGTCACGGGCGGCTTTGGTCGCATTTAACTTTTCTTTAATATGGTAATACACTTCTTTTTCTGTGTATTTCAGCGACAGGTCTTCCAGCTCAGATTTGATTTTGTATAGTCCCAGCTTGTGAGCCAGAGGTGCATACAAATAAGCTGCTTCAGCTGATACTTGCCTGCGCGCTTCATCATTGTCACAATCCTTGATTTGCCTCATGACATTGACCCTGTCTGCAATCATAATAAGGATAACACGCATGTCCTCAGCAAATGACAGCAACAGGTTACGGAAGTTCTCCGATTCGATTGTCGGACTTTTGGTATATAGTTCATGCACGCGGATGAGCCCTTTGATGATCCCAGCCACATCCTCCCCATAGTTTTGTTTTACTTCTTCAAGTGTGCAAGTGCCATAATACACAGAATCATGCAGCATGAGCCCTAAAATGGAAGTGCGTCTCATACCGATTTCCTCTGCTATAATGATAGCGGTTTGCATATCTTTGATGACAGGATTCAGGTTGAATATGTCTCGTCGGATCTGATTGCTTTGTATGGAAGCGATCAGTTGCCGTTTCAGCTTTTTGCAATCATCTTTCTGTAGTGTTTCACTCGAATGCTGCAGCAATTTCCGATAGAGGGAGAAGAGTTGCTTCTTCTCATCTTGCGTAAAGAATTCGTCCATTTCCATAATAAATTGTTCAATATGATGCGCCAAAGGTAGCATTTTTCTTTCATGTATGGACTTTACTTGTGTTTTTTTTGCATTTCCTTTGCTATAATACGATGCTCTACCTTTTATTCCGGGAGCTCTTTTTAAGAAATATCAGGCAGACATCCTGATTTTTTTGTGAAAAAGGCGATAAAAGTCATAGAAAATCCGTAAGTTTGTGGCAGAAAGGAAGTATATCAATCAATATACGAATATACACATTATATAATTATGAAGAAGATATTATTGTTAGGGTCAGGTGAACTTGGAAAAGAGTTTGTAATAGCAGCCAAGCGTATCGGGCAATATGTGATAGCATGCGATTCGTATGCAGGAGCACCAGCCATGCAGGTTGCCGATGAGTGTGAAGTGTTCAGCATGTTGGATGGCGACACTCTGACGAAAGTTGTCCGGAAACATCAACCAGATATTATTGTGCCTGAAATAGAAGCGATACGGACAGAGCGTTTGTATGATTTCGAGAAGGAAGGCATTCAGGTAGTCCCCAGTGCTCGTGCGGTCAATTATACGATGAACCGTAAAGCGATCCGTGATTTGGCGGCCAAAGAGCTTGGTTTGAAGACTGCACATTATTATTATGCGAAGTCATTGGATGAATTGAAAGAGGCTGCGGCTAAGATCGGTTTTCCTTGTGTGGTTAAGCCATTGATGTCTTCTTCCGGCAAAGGGCAGTCAGTAGTAAAGAGTGCTGATGAATTGGAGCATGCATGGGAATATGGCTGTAATGGAAGTCGTGGGGATATCAAAGAGCTGATCATAGAAGAATTCATAAAGTTCGACTGCGAAATAACTTTGCTCACGGTGACACAGAAAAACGGTCCTACGCTGTTCTGCCCTCCTATAGGACATGTGCAAAAGGGTGGGGATTATCGGGAAAGCTTTCAGCCGGCGACCATTGATCCTGCCCATCTGAAAGAAGCGCAAGAAATGGCCGATAAGGTGACTCACGCTTTGACGGGTGCCGGCATTTGGGGGGTAGAGTTTTTCTTGAGCCATGAGAGTGGAGTCTATTTTTCCGAATTGTCACCTCGCCCGCATGACACAGGCATGGTAACATTGGCCGGCACACAAAACCTGAATGAATTTGAATTGCACTTACATGCTGTGTTAGGACTGCCTATTCCTGGCATCAAAATGGAACGGATGGGAGCTAGTTCAGTCATCCTTTCCCCGATTGCCAGTCAGAAACGCCCCAATTACCGTGGTGTAGAAGATGTGGTTAAGGAAGAAAATACTTATTTGCGTATTTTCGGGAAACCTGCGACACGGGTCAACCGACGGATGGGAGTAACGCTATGCTATGCGCCTTTGGGCAGCGATATAGAAGCTTTGCGGGAAAAGGCTAAGAGTGCAGCCGCCAAGATAGAAGTCTATTGATGCCGCCTCGTTCTATTAATATTCGTTAAGCGATGTTGCTATATGTGCATCATTTTGTTCAATAGATAGGATGAATCGATCAAAAGAGCATTTTTTAATCAAAAAATCCTATATAGGAGAACAATATCATGCATTTTATTCATACATTTGCGTAGTTGAAAAATGAATATGCAAGTAGAATGTTTGCAGAACAACATATTAAATAATAAAAGAATAGCTTATGTTACAGATTGTCGGACATATTTCACAGATAATCGGTCCTGTTGTGGACGTGTATTTTGAAAGCTCAGCAGCGGATTTCTCACTGCCGAGTATTCATGATGCATTGGAAATAAAAAGGCCGAATGGGAAAAGGCTGATTGTTGAGGTGCAACAGCATATCGGTGAAAACACAGTGCGGACCGTAGCAATGGACAGTACAGATGGCCTGCAACGGGGAATGAAAGTCCGTCCCTTAGGCGGACCTATCACAATGCCAGTAGGTGACCAGATTAAAGGCCGTTTGCTCAATGTGGTGGGAGATTCCATTGACGGGATGAAAGAGTTGGATAGGACTGGCGCTTATCCCATTCATCGGGAACCGCCTAAATTTGAAGAGTTGACCACTACTCGTGAAGTCCTCTATACGGGCATTAAGGTGATTGACCTGCTGGAGCCGTATAGCAAAGGCGGCAAGATCGGTTTGTTTGGAGGCGCAGGAGTAGGTAAAACCGTATTGATCCAGGAGTTGATTAATAACATCGCTAAAAAGCAACATGGTTTTTCGGTATTCGCCGGAGTCGGTGAGCGTACACGTGAAGGTAATGACCTGTTGAGAGAAATGATAGAGTCAGGCGTTATCCGTTACGGAGATGAATTTAAGAAGAGCATGGAGGAAGGCAACTGGGATTTGTCGAAGGTTGACTATAATGAAGTGGCCAAATCGCAGGTTTCCTTGATCTTCGGACAGATGAATGAACCGCCCGGAGCACGTCAGTCTGTAGCTTTGTCTGGTTTGACGGTCGCGGAGTCTTTCCGTGATATGGGTTCGGAGACAGACGGCCCTCGTGACATCTTGTTCTTTATAGACAATATCTTCCGCTTCACCCAGGCTGGATCTGAAGTTTCCGCGTTGTTAGGGCGTATGCCTTCGGCTGTAGGTTATCAGCCTACATTGGCTACGGAGATGGGTGCCATGCAGGAACGCATCACTTCCACGCGAAAGGGTTCAATTACTTCTGTCCAGGCAGTTTATGTGCCTGCTGATGACTTGACAGACCCCGCGCCTGCAACAACCTTCACTCATTTGGATGCGACTACAGTGTTGAGCCGCAAGATTACGGAATTGGGTATTTATCCGGCTGTAGATCCGCTGGAGTCTACGTCACGTATTCTTGATCCGCATGTTGTAGGCCAAGAACATTATGAAGTGGCGCAGCGCGTAAAGCAGATTTTGCAACGCAACAAGGAATTGCAGGATATCATCTCCATTTTGGGCATGGAGGAACTTTCTGAGGCAGACCGTACATTGGTTAACCGTGCCCGCCGTGTGCAGCGGTTCTTGTCACAGCCTTTTGCCGTTGCCGAGCAGTTTACCGGAGTCCCAGGCACAATGGTTGCTATCGAAGATACAATCAAGGGCTTTAAGATGATTCTGGATGGTGAAGTAGACTATTTGCCAGAGCCGGCCTTCTTGAATGTAGGCACTATTGAAGAAGCGATTGCGAAGGGTGAGAAATTGCTGGAACAGGCAAAAAAAGTGAGTTGAAATGTCGGAACTGATAAATATGCAGGAATAAAAGCCACTATGCTGCGTTGAGATTTTTAGTGATTATTTCATTTAAATGCGCTTATTGACATGAAAGGATTACATTTAAATATAGTTTCTCCTGAGAAAGAATTATTTGATGGTGAGGTGAATAGTGTCACCCTGCCTGGCTTGGTTGGCTTATTTACTATTTTGCCACGTCATGCGCCGGTGGCTTCTATCTTGAAGGAAGGGCAACTGTCATACGTGACTCAGGATGGTAAGGAGTCTACTCTTGACATTCAGGGCGGATTTATTGAAATGAACAACAATAACGTCTCCGTATGTGTGGATTAAATTGAAAAAGTAGAGCGAAAAAGTTAGGTAACAGTGAGTATCAGTGTAGTCAAACGGAATTATATAGTGCAAGCGGCAGTTTTGACATTGCTGTGTGTGCTTTCAAGCAGTATTTGTTTCTATTACCTACCCGATTATTATTTCGGAGGTTATTCATTAATACCTGTCTTTTTCTTTGCTTTTGGCATATTTACTATTAACATGACAGAAATGTCACATAAGCACTCCCCTCAACGCGTGTCACAAGTTTATTTGTTAATGCGGGGAATACGGATGGTGCTTTCATTGGTCATAATGGTGCTTTACTGCTTTATAATAGGCCAGAAGATGGGGGCGTTTTTAGCCGTGTTTATAGTGAATTATTTGATTTATCTGGTGTTTGATTCGTGGTTCTTCTTCCGATATGAACGAAGAACTGTTAATAGGAATAAAGAAAAATGATGAAACGAATGCATAACATATTGATCGGATTGTTGGTGAGCTGCGCCATGCTTTTGGGAGACGGGCAGGTACAAGCCGCAGGTGTGGCGGCCGTCTCTTCCGAGACTGTCACTCAAGACGATGCGGTCCAAGCGGAAGATGAAGGTTCTGTGGACGTGAAAGGAATCGTATTCGGACATATCGGCGATGCTTATGAATGGCATATTACGACATGGGGGAATGTGCACATTACGATTCCGCTTCCTGTCATTGTGTATAGCGAGACTACAGGATGGCATTTCTTTTCATCCACGCGGCTGGAGGAAAACAATGGCTCATACGAAGGATTGTCCATTGCCCCGGAAGGGAGCAGGTATGAAGGGAAGCTGGTGGAACATGACGCGTCAGGCAAAGAAGTACGGCCATGGGACTTTTCGATTACTAAAGTTGCGCTTGCTTTGATTCTTAACAGTCTTTTGCTGATGGTAATCATACTTAGCGTAGCGCGCTGGTATCGGAAACACCCGGTTGAAAGCGCTTCACCAGGCGGTTTCATCGGGTTTATGGAAATGTTTATCATGATGGTGAATGATGACATCATCAAGAGTTGTGTGGGACCCAAATACAAAAAATTCGCTCCATATCTGCTGACAGCTTTCTTTTTTATTTTCCTGAACAATCTGATGGGACTGATTCCTATCTTCCCAGGAGGGGCTAATGTGACAGGGAATATTGCGATAACCATGGTACTTGCAGTCTGCACTTTCTTGGCTGTTAACCTGTTTGGCACCAAGGCTTATTGGAAAGAAGTTTTTTGGCCGGATGTGCCATGGTGGCTAAAAGCCCCCGTCCCGATGATGCCTTTGATTGAGTTCTTTGGAGTGTTTACAAAGCCGTTTGCGCTAATGATCCGTCTTTTTGCCAATATGCTGGCGGGGCACATGGCTATGCTGGTGCTGACTTGCCTGATCTTCATTTCGGCCAGTATGGGACCCTTGTTGAACGGCACGTTGACCATTGCTTCTGTACTGTTCAATATCTTTATGAATGCGCTAGAACTTTTGGTGGCATTTATCCAGGCATACGTATTTACGATGCTGTCTGCGGTATTCATTGGACTAGCTCAGGCGGAACATGAAAATGAAGGGAAGCAGGAGGAAAGACAGGTGACCAAAGCCGAATAAAATAAGGAGAGTGATATAAATAGCAATAGCGATAATTTAACTATAAGAAACATTCATAAATAACCATTAAAACTGAAGATTATGTTACTATCTGTATTATTACAAGCTGCTGCGGCAGGTGTGGGAATCAGTAAATTAGGCGCAGCATTGGGTGCTGGCTTATCTGTAATTGGTGCTGGTCTGGGTATCGGCCGGATTGGCGATTCTGCAATGGAAGCCATTGGTCGCCAACCGGAAGCAGCCGGGGAAATTCGTATGAACATGATTATTGCCGCTGCATTGGTTGAGGGCGTTGCCTTGTTGGCAGTAGTTGTGTGCTTATTGGTATTTTTCTTATAATGTACAATCCGCAGTTTGCAAGTCTGCGGCTTTTCAGTCGCACTGACTTGCGAACTGTCAAATACAAAAAACTATGTCATTGTTGTTACCCGATAGTGGTTTGCTGTTTTGGATGCTTCTTTCGTTTGGCATTGTGTTTGTCGTGCTGGCCAAACAGGGCTTTCCTGTCATTACAAACATGGTGGAGAAGCGGAAGAATTACATCGATCACTCGATGGAAGTGGCACGTGAGGCGAATGCTCAGCTTTCCAAGCTGAAAGAGGAAAGCGATGCATTGGTCGCTGCCGCCAATAAAGAGCAGGGACGCATTTTGCGGGAGGCGATGCAAGAACGTGACAGGATTATTGCAGAAGCCCGCGAACAGGCGGAAGCAGCAGCCCAGAAAGAGCTGGATGCCGTAAAGAAACAAATCCAGCAAGAAAAAGAAGAGGCCATTCGTGATATTCGTCGGCAGGTAGCTGCATTGTCGGTGGATATTGCTGAAAAGGTATTGCGTAAACAGCTGAATGGAAAGCGCGAGCAAATGGAAATGATTGACCGGATGCTGGACGAAGTGCTGACCAGTCCGAAAAACAACTAAAAACACAAGGGATGATGGAATTGATTGCATGTGAAAACAGAAGATGATCATGTAACGTTCTATCAGTCCGCTAATCAGTGAAAGGGATATGGATATAGGAATTGTTTCAATGCGATATGCCAAAGCACTCATGAAATATGCGGCAGACACAAAAACGGAAGACCGTTTTTATGCCGAAATGGCTGCATTGGCTGAAAGCTTCGGCAAATGTACGGACCTGCGTGGAGCATTGGAAAATCCCACTTTGCCTATAGGTGAGAAATATACGCTGATCTGTACGGCGGCAATGGGAGAAAATCCGGTGCCTCAAGAGTTCAGTCGCTTTATAGCATTGGTGCTTGACAATGGGCGTGAAGGCATTCTTCAATTTATTTCGCTGGCTTATTTGGACTTATACAGGAAGAGCAGACACATTGGCGTAGCCAAAGTGATAACAGCTGTACCTATAAGCAAGGAAGTGGAGGAGCGCATTAGAAACAGTGCCTCTACTTTGTTGCATGCGCGCATGGAACTGCAAACAGAGGTAGATCCGTCTATTGAAGGAGGTTTTATTTTCGACATTAACGACTATCGGCTGGATGCCAGTGTGGCTACACAGTTCAGGCGAGTGAAAAAGCAGTTTATTGATAAGAACAGAAGAATCGTATGAGGAACGCTCGAACAGAATTGTAACAAAATTAAATTGTAATAAAGTATGTTGTCTGAAAATATAAAAGTAAGCGAAGTCTCTGATGTGCTGCGCAAACAATTGGAAGGAATTGATACCCAGATTCAATTGGATGAAATAGGTACGGTGCTGCAAGTCAGTGATGGTGTGGTTCGTATTTATGGATTGCGCAATGCCGAGGCAAACGAATTGTTGGAATTTGACAACGGCATGATGGCTATCGTGATGAACTTGGAGGAAGACAATGTAGGTGCCGTGTTGTTGGGGCCTACAGATCAGGTCAAAGAGGGATTTACGGTGAAGCGGACAAAGCGTATCGCTTCCATTATGGTGGGCGAGGGTATGTTGGGCCGTGTAATAGACCCACTTGGAACGCCGCTTGATGGAAAAGGTCTGATCGGAGGTGAACTTTGTGAAATGCCGTTGGAGCGGAAAGCTCCAGGAGTCATTTATCGTCAGCCTGTGAACCAGCCTTTGCAAACAGGTCTGAAGGCTGTGGATGCCATGATCCCTATCGGGCGCGGACAGCGTGAGCTGATCATCGGTGACCGCCAGACGGGCAAGACAGCCATTGCCATCGATACCATTATCAACCAGCGCTCTAACTATGAGGCTGGTGATCCCGTATATTGCATTTACGTGGCGATAGGACAAAAAGCTTCTACAGTGGCATCCACAGTAAACACATTGCGAGAATACGGCGCGATGGATTATACGATTGTGGTTGCGGCTACGGCTGCCGACCCTGCTGCTGTGCAATACTATGCTCCTTTTGCCGGCGCGGCTATTGGTGAATATTTCCGTGATACAGGACGTCATGCCTTGGTGGTCTATGACGACTTGTCAAAACAGGCAGTGGCCTATCGTGAGGTGTCTCTGATTCTGCGCCGTCCGTCCGGACGTGAGGCTTATCCGGGTGACATTTTCTATCTGCATTCCCGTTTGCTGGAACGTGCGGCCAAGATCATCAACCAGGAAGAAGTGGCCAGCCAGATGAACGATTTGCCTGACAGCTTAAAAGGAAAAGTTAAGGGCGGAGGCTCGCTGACTGCTTTGCCGATCATTGAGACACAGGCGGGCGATGTGTCTGCTTACATTCCGACCAACGTGATCTCTATTACTGACGGCCAGATATTCCTTGACACGAACCTCTTCAATCAAGGCAACCGCCCTGCCATTGACGTAGGTATTTCAGTGAGCCGTGTTGGCGGCAACGCACAGGTGAAAGCCATGAAGAAAGTGGCAGGCACATTGAAGATCGACCAAGCTCAATATCGCGAGCTGGAAGCGTTTACCAAGTTTAGCGGGGACATGGATCCTGTGACAGCGTTGACCATTGACAAGGGTCAAAAGAATACCCGTCTGTTGGTACAGCCTCAATACAGTCCGATGCCTGTAGAGAAGCAGATCGCGATTCTTTATTGTGGCACTCATGGTTTGCTGCATGATGTCCCATTGGATAAAGTCAGTGAATTTGAGCGTAATTTCTTATCTTCTTTAGAGCGCAATCATCAAAAGGATGTTTTGGATGTCTTGCACAAGGGAGTCATCAATGATGAAGTAAGCAAGATTATTGAAGAAACGGCGATAAGTGTTGCCAAGCAGTTTGCTTAGCTAACGCATTGTTGCGCACTACTTATTAATCTAAATTAAATCGGCAAGAAGAATATGGCTTCACTGAAAGAGGTAAAAAACAGAATCAGTTCTGTTAAAAGCACACGCCAGATCACATCGGCAATGAAGATGGTGGCCTCCGCTAAGCTGCATAAGGCACAGGGACGCATTGAAAGCATGTTGCCTTATCAACGCAAGCTGAACGAGATACTCACCAATTTTCTGGGCACAGATGTTTCGTTTGATACGACTTACACACAAGTGCGTCCCATCGCGAGAGTAGCTATTGTGGTGGTTTCCTCGAATGGTTCGCTCTGTGGAGCCTTCAATTCGAACGTGGTGCGTCTGTTGGATCGTGCATTGGCTGAATACCAGTCCTTGGGCAAGGAGAACATTTTAGTTTATCCGATAGGTAAGAAGGCTGAAGACGCCGTTAAAAAACGGGGATATACTTTTGAGAAAAGTTTCTTGGCACTGGCTGATAAGCCATCCTATCGGGAAGCCTTTGATGTGGCAGCCGAATTGATGAGATTGTTCGCTGAACAGCAGGTCGATCGGGTGGAATTGATCTACCACCATTTTAAGTCAATGGGCACTCAAGTCTTGACACGCGAGGAATATCTGCCTATTGACCTTGAGAAGATCGCCGCAGAGAAAACGGAGAGCCGGTCTTCTGAAACGGGCTACCGCAACGATTACATTGTGGAGCCTTCAGTAGAGGTCTTGATAGCCAGTCTGCTTCCAAAAGTGTTGAGCCAGAAGATATATACCATCTTGCTTGATTCGAACGCTTCTGAGCATGCAGCCCGCATGCTGGCTATGCAAGCGGCAACCGACAATGCAGATGACTTGATACAGGAGTTGACCATTCAGTACAACAAGACCCGTCAGCAAGCCATTACTAGTGAACTGCTGGACATCATTGGCGGCACAATAAAATAGCTAATGTTTTTTAATGTGCCTGAAAAAGAACGTCTTTGTTTGTGAAATGCAGATAAAGGCGTTTTTTCGTATAAGCACACTTCCTCACTCAGAAATCTCGGTTGCAAAAGCATCCACAGGATACATAATGAGGTGTCGGCTCACTCTGTCAATCATGTGTAGTCAGAGATTTCTTATCCGTAACAAACGGGCTGGTGTTACAAGATGCTTGAGAAAGTACGTTTGGAGAATGTCTTCCATAGCTTTTTGTGAATAGCCAAGGGATAGTCGCTGTATTTTTGCACTAAAATGAGCCTTTTTGGAATATATCCTTTGATAAATGCTGATTTTTAGTTTAATTTGCCGATAATTTCGCGAGCATTAGAAAACAATGCTGATAATTAGAACAATAATTAAAAACAGAAAATATGAAGAAGTTTGCATGGTTGTGCATGGGAGTTTGTGTAGCTGTCACATTCGCTTCTTGCAAGTCGAGTGAGAGCGCTTATAAAAAGGCATACGAGAAAGCCAAACAGCAAGAGTTGGCTACTCAGACAACTCCCGTTGTAGTAGAAGAAGTGTCTCCTGTTGTGACTCCTGTCGTAAGTGAAGAGTCTGCAGGAAAGGTTGTAGAATCGGCTCCGGCGGAAGTGCGTGAGGAGAAAGTGACGGTGGTAAGTGCCGCAGATGGAAACGGTCTGTTGGCGTACAGTGTGGTTTGTGGAAGTTTCGATATCAAGGCAAATGCGGACAATCTGAAGTCACGTCTGGACAATGATGGCTATAAGGCAATGGTTGTGTTTAATGCGGAGAAAGCCAAGTATCGGGTGATCGTCAGTACATTTGCGGATAAAGAATCGGCTGCCGCCGCGCGCGATGCTTTCAAGGCAAGATATCCGAGCCGTAAGGATTTTCAAGGCGCATGGCTGTTGTATCGGCTTGACTGATCGATCATGCCACGCATGGGTCTAAAAGAGAGGTAAGGAGGGGGCGGAGGCTATAAAGCTTTCGCCCTTGTTCGTTGTGAGGGAGAGAATTTTCAGCCTCGCCGATTGCCCAAAGTGACAGATGCCAGTCAGGAGAGATCTAAACCTCAAGGCATAAAGCTAAAAGAGAAAAAGAGGATATAAAATCTCCAGATTGCAACACTCATGTCTTAAAAGAAGTTATAAAAAAGAAGAGGAAACTTTTTTCAGGCTGAAAGTTTTTTATTTTTGCGCATTGCATATTTCTAC
>CALUOU010000025.1 GCA_944322335.1 uncultured Bacteroides sp. | reverse complement strand
TATGGCAAATGAGAAATCTTTATTTCCAATTTTTTAATTTATAAATTAAAATCTTTAAGTATGAACAAAAAGTATCTGAATGCGGTCCTGCTTGGAGCTTTGTTGGTTGGCTCCACGGGAACGTTCGTGTCTTGTAAAGACTACGATGACGACATCAGCAACTTGCAGACGCAAATCGACACTAACAAGAATGCGATTGCCGAGTTGCAGAACAAGATCAACGGAGGCGAGTGGGTCTCCAGTGTGACCTCCACCGCCGACGGCGTGTTGATCACATTGGGCAACGGCCAGACTTTCAACATCACCAACGGCGTTGACGGCGCAAACGGTGCAGACGGCGCACAGGGCGCTGCCGGTCAGGACGGACAGGACGGCATCACGCCGCGCATTGTGGTGGAAGACGGCTACATCAAAGTCAGCTATGACAACGGCACCACGTATGAGAACCTGATCGCACTGGCCGAACTGAAAGGCGAGCAAGGCCCCGCCGGTCCGCAAGGTCCTCAGGGAGAACAGGGTGAGCAAGGTCCTGCCGGCGAACAAGGCCCCGCCGGTCCGCAAGGCCCTCAGGGAGAACAGGGTGAACAAGGTCCCGCCGGCGAACAAGGTCCCGCCGGTCCGCAAGGTCCTCAGGGAGAACAAGGTCCCCAAGGTCCGCAAGGTGAGAAGGGGGATGACGGCATCACGCCGACTTTCTTTGTGGAGAACGGCCACCTCTATGTGCAATACGGCGAGGACGAGACCACCAAGACCGACTTGGGCATCTCCATCAGCGGCATCTACTATGTGGAAAACGGACTGACCGTGACAATCTATATGCCGAAGGGCGAAGCTGGCGGCGAATATGACGAGCTCGTGTTGCCGAGAGCGGCTAATGTTACAAGCATCAAGGCTATTTCTCCGTTCTACGCTTATTATACATGGATAAATATGGATGTAGATAATGATGGGGATTTCGAATCAGTTCCCGTTTGGGTCGCTGGTGATAAGCACAAATGGGATGATGCCGAAGAAAAAAGAGTAGACCTTACTTATGGCACCAATACACAAAATAAAGATGTTACTTTTAACGGCAAAACTTATCCGAAAGGCTGTGTATTGACTTCTGCCAAGTCTCTCATCACTGCCTTGGTTAATCCGACCATCGCGGATGCCAGTCTGTACAATTTCTATCTGACTGACTCCAAAGGGAACTCCAAGTTCGTGATCGAGAAGGTTCAGCCGAACATGAGTGAAGCTCCCATCACCCGTGCGGAAGCTACACCCAACAAGGGATTGTATGACATGACCGTCAAACTGGTCGACAATATCACTCAAGCAGATATTGATTATTTGAATAATAATAGTAATATTGCTTATGCCATTGCAACAAAGGATATTTATGGCAATGAAGTCTTGTCTGAATATGATGTAACAGTACGATTGTATAATGGTACTACTTATTTATGGCAAAAAACTTATCCTGCCGAAGTGGAAATCAACAAGCCGACCGCATTGGATCAGTTCATATATGCTTCTAATGTAATCGACTATTATTTCTCCATCGACAAAAGCCAGACAGCCAACCAGGAAGCCACGGGCGCTCAACTGAACGGCAATATGATCAGCGCAACTAGCCCTGGCGGATTGACAGTTACGGTAAACTATCTGACAACATCAGGTGAGGTCAAGACTGCAAATCTGACTGTTAAATTCGTGCTGCAGAAGACAGAAAGCACATTGGGTGACTTCAACTGGACGATGACAAGCGATGCTAACAAGCGGACTGTTACGGTAGACGCAACCGGTTTGGCAGCTTATCTGAACGTTGATGATGATCCTGCTTACAACTATGATTATGCAAATCAAGCTGATGAGCAAAAGTATGGTGAAATAGAAGGTATTAGCGCTATTTCCTTTGCCTCTTACAAGGATGACTATGGCTATACGAAATGGAATGCCAGCATCACCTTTGATGAAACGGAGGTCGCTCCCACTTCCTATGTGGGCACTATCGAATTTAATGGTGACGGACAGACTCTGTCTGACAGGACCATCAAGTTCAACATCAACGTAAACAGTGCGGCCACCTTCGACTTCAAGCCGCTGGATGCATACTTCAATGCGGACAAGACTGAAGCGACCGCATACGGCACTCCCGACGGCACGAACATCACATACGACCTGTATGACCTGTTCAGCATTGCTTCGGCAGACCGTGCACACGTAAGCTTTGATGAAAAAGTTCCCGCTCCTTACAAAGAGAACAACGTTGAGTACACGGCTGACCCATGGTTGACCTCCGGCTCTACTATCACGGTGGCTAAAGCCGGTGTAGACAAGACCAACCACAAGTTCGGCGGCGCATACCACGCCCGTGAGATCACCGTTTCTTACCAGCCGTTCGGCAATGAGAAAGTGGAAACCATCAAGTTCGCATTTGACTTGACAGTCAAGTCTGAGATCTTCGAGGGTACCCTCCGCTATGGTGCTTATGACAAGAACAACCAGTTCGTAGCCGGCGCAACCAAGGAAGTACACGGCGGTCTGGACGCAACCCTGACTTTGGGCGAAATCTTAGGTGAAGACGTATTCGGAAGAAAGTATGACATCCTTACCGATTCTCGTATCAACAAGCACGAAATAATCTTGGCTGACGACAATGCGAAAGAGTATCTGTCACTTGACAAGACTGTATTCGGCAGTGCAAGCGATAAGATCACGATCTCTAAGAAGTCCGCTTCTACAGCCATTGTCACTCCGCCTACCTGCACCGTCAGAGTGGTTATCACCGACGAATGGGGCAAGAAAAAGACGGTTGACGTGCAAGTGAAGGTTACAAAATAACAAAAGACATTGCATCAACGATACTATTTCCGTTATTAGGAATAGTCCACTTTAATAGTAATAATGTTTAGGGGGAAGGGGGCCTGTGAAGGTCCCCTTCCTGTTTGCTATTTCCAGCAAATATAGCAGATTTTCTTCAGCCCGCAGTCTCTATCGCATGAAAACAGGAATACATGCTTTAAACACAGATGCTGATTCATAATCTGTCAATCCGTGATTATACCTTTGTCTCAAAAATAAAAGATGTTTTGAGCGAAGCTAAATCCGCGCAATTCCGCGCCTAAAAAATCCTTTATTCTGCAACGCCTACTTACATTCTCCCAAGGAGGTGCGGCATTCCTGCCGCAAAGCATTGATAAATAGGGATCATTCCTCTTTACTTCATCCGGTTAAAACATTCACCACTCACGACCCTTCCCGTTTTCCCCCATGACGACTGAAGCGGGAGGAAGCAAGTCGCGGACAGCGCCTTCACGCCGCCTGCCGGGTGAAAGGGTGAAAGGAAGGATCCGGAAATTCACATTCCTTCACGGTTTCACACGGTGCGCAAAGGTCTTTCCGGTGAAGTTTCACCGGAAAACACTGGTTATAAACAGGTTTTGGTGAAAGCACATTCAGGCCGCTTTCCGCTGAGGAATAGGTGAAGGCAGGGCGTGAAACCAGGATCCGGAGGTATGTTTCACCGGAAAACGCTGACAGGCAGAGATATAAAGCCTTTGTGAAAGCGTGAAGCTTTCAAGCCGATTCTTTCTCAAAAACAAGTAGGAAAGGAGGTAAAACCAAGTTGATTCCGCAGGGAAAGCAGGTTGCGACGGCAGCGGAAGGCGGCAACAGGCTGCAATATCATGACATACAAAAGTGTTACAGCAGGAAGTGTAAGACCATTACAACTGAAGGTGAGATATGCGCGCGTTTCAAGCGGACGGCACGCGTGCGGCGGTCGGACGGTACGCGTGCGGTGGACGGACGGCACGCGTGCGAAAGAAAGGACGGCACGCGTGCGGATTGCGCGTGCCGTCCGTATAGGAAGGGGAGAGGTTTGGAGGCTGGCCTCTTCTCTGCAAGGGTTACAGCGGTATTCCTTTGTAGAAATCCAGTATTTTGGTGCGGAACAGGTAATCATACTTGGCCTGCAGCTCGTCCGACTGTGCCTGCATCAGGTTCTGTTTGGCCTCGTTGTATTCCACGGCAGTCGCCTTTCCGTTGTTATATTTCTCACTGGTCAGCAGGAAGGCGGCGTTGCTGGCCTCCGTAGCTGTGCGGCTGCTTTTATACTTGCTTTCCGAGGCAACGGCGTTGTACCACGCCTGCTGGATTTCCTTGTAAAGTGTCTTTTTGGCGTTGTCCAGCTGCAGGGCATAGTTGTCGCGCTGCAGGCGTGCGGCGCGCACCCGGTTGCGTGTGCTCAGGCGGTTGAAGAGAGGCACGCTGAGGCTGAAGCCCAGGTATTTGCTGAAGTTATCGCCCATCTGCTGCTTGAAGGTGCGGTTGATGGTGGAATAGTAGTTTGTTCCGAGGCTTCCGTTCAAGCTGATTTGCGGGTAGAATCCGCTTTGCGCGATGCGGATGTTGTGTTTGCTTCCTTCCAGCCGGTATTGGGCCGCTTGGATGGAAGGCTTGCTCGTCATGGCGCTCTGGAAGATTTCGTCGGGAGGTGTCAAAGGTTGCAGTTCCAGTTGGGCGGCAGGGCTTTCCACCAGAAACCCTTCCGGTGTTTCCAGCTCGATGAGCTGGCTCAGGTCGAGCAAGGCCAGTTTGTAATTGTTTTCGGTCTGCACCACGTTTGTCTCGTCTTGCGCCACTCTCGCTTTGGCTTCAGCCACTTCGGCCGGCGAGGCTTTTCCCACTTCCCTCATGCGGCTGATGCGCGCGTACTGCTGTTTGCTCAGTTCCGCTTGGCCCAAGGCCACTTGATGCAGCTCGTCGTTGAAGAGCACTTGCAGGTAGGCCGAGGCGATGTTGATGGAAATGTCCTCTTTGGCTTTCTCCAGGTCGGCGATGGCCGCTTTCAGGTTCAGCTTGGCCAGGGAGTATTGGTTCGGTATCTGCAGTCCCGTGAAGATGGGGATGCTGGTGCTGAGCGACATGTTGGTCCCGTGGCTGCTGGTGTTGACATACACGGTAGAGTAGTCTCCTTCTTCGCCCGGCACGGCGGTCTGCGTGCGTCCCCAGTTCCAGCTTTGGCTGGCGCTTCCGTTCAGGCTCGGCAGCCGTGCCCATTTGGCCGTGTTCACTTCGATGGCGCTCTGCTCGGCTGCGTTGGCGCTCTGGCGGACAGTGATGTTATGTTCGATGGCATAGTCGATGCAGCGGCGCAGTGACCATCGCTCTTGACCCTGCAGGCTGCCCGCCATGAGCGTAAGACCCAATAAGATGGATAATTTCTTCATAGGTTTCATGTTTTTCGTTCACAATTGGTTGGTTTAGTTTTCTGTGATTTCTGCTCCGCGTATTCTGGTCTGGAGGTCAATGCCTTTTTTGATGGCGATCTTGATGCCGTCGCTCATGCCTGCTTCCACCTGGCGGCGTTCAAACTGCTGCTGCGGGACGCTGTCGGTCAGCACATAGACAAAGGTGCTGTCTCCGCTGAACTCGATGCAGCTTTCTGGCACGGTGAGCGCGTTCTGGGCACGCTCCAGCACGATTTCCGCATTGGCCGAATATCCCGAACGGATGGTGACGCTGTCTGGTATCGTGATGGCAGCCTTGATCTCAAACTGATTGGCTCCGTTCTCTTCCGTAGCTTTGGGCGAGATGTATTCCAGGGAAGCCTCGAAGCTGAGGTTCTGCAGGGCGCCGATGGTCAGCTTCACCGGCATGCCTTCGTGTACGCGGCCCACTTCCGTCTCGTCGATGTTGCCTCGGAAGATGAGGTCGTTCATGTCGGCCACGGTGGCGATGGTGGTGCCGTCGTTCATGGTGTTGGCCATGATGACCGAGTTTCCCACCTTGATGGGCACATCCAGGATCAGTCCGGTGATGGTGGAGCGGATGAAGGTGCTGGATATGTCCGCGCTGTTTTGAGTGATTCCTTCCTTGACGATCTGCAGGTTGTCGCGGGCGGCCTGCAGCTCTTCACGGGCCTGCTCCATGGCCACTTTCGCCTGTTCGTACTCTTCGTCGCTGATCAGCCTGTCGTCATACAGCTTTTGCGAGCGGGCGAAGCTGGTTTCGGCTTGCGAGCCGTTGATCTCGGCCAGGCGCACGCGGCTTTCGGCAGAGTTGAGGGTTCCCAGTTCGGGGATGACCTTGACTTTGGCTATGACTTCCCCTTCTTTCACCTGCTGTCCGGCCTCCTTGTAGACTTCGGAGATGATGCCGGAGATTTGCGGCTTGATGAGGATTTCGTCCCGAGGCTCCACTTTGCCGGTGACGACGGTGGTCTTTTCCAGATCGTTCTCTTCGGGACTGATGACATCATAGACCGTCACGACGGGTCTGGACTTCATGTAGAGGAATACAAGCGTGAAGAGAAATAGGCCGATGATCAGCACCAGCACTAAAATTTTCAGGATCTTTTTGATGTTCATGTTCGTATGTTTTTTTAGTTATTATTCAGATTCAGTTTATACATGTTAATTCTTCAGACGCTGATAACGCTGATTTATGTTTTTGGGGGATTGCTGACGGTGGAAATGCGGCACGCCCCATGTCTCTGCCTATTCATCACTCATCACTATCCATGCTATTCGTCGCGGATGGCTTCGATGGGTTTGATCGCCATGGCGCGATAGGCAGGTGCCAGTCCCGCCAGCATTCCCAGCAGGATGAGCAGCACGCAGGTGCCGATGGCCGTGCTGAAGCTGACTTGGAAATGTGTCTCGACCTGTCCTGGCGGGTTGACCGCCACTTCCACCACATTCAGCACGAACACGCCGAACGAGATGCCGGCCATGCCTGCGGCGGTGGTCAGCACGATGCTTTCGCTCAGGATCTGCTGCAGGATGTCTTGGGGACGTGCGCCGATGGCGCGTCGGATGCCGATCTCCGTGGTGCGCTCCTTCACGGTGACCATCATGATGTTTGACACGCCGATGGCTCCCGCCAGCAGGGTGCCCAGTCCGACCATCCATGCCAGGAAGCGCACGCCGGTCATCAGGTTGTCCATCATGCTGAACATGGCCTCCATGTTGAGCATCATCACGGCCTGCTTGTCGTCGGGGGCGATGTAATGGGCTTCCTTCAGCCGGCGTTCCACCTCAGCCTGCACGTCTTTTACCTTTACGCCGGGCTTCATGGTGAAACTGATGACCTGCACTTGCTCTCCAAGGTTATATACCTTTTGCATGGTGGTGTAGGGGATGGTGACCGCCTCCGATGCCTGGCCTTGGATGCTGATGTTGCCTTCGGAGGCGCACATGCCCACCACTTGGTAATAGATTCCGTCCACTTGCACAAATTTGCCGCAAGGGTCTTCCCCTCCCTTGAAGAGGCTTTCGTAGACCCGTTTGCCGATGACGCAGACCTTTCTGCCTTCGCGCAGGTCCACATCGTTGATGAACCGTCCGTAGGCGATGTCCTGGTGTTCCAGTTGTTCGTAGTTGGGGTAAAGCCCTTTGACGCTGCATTCATACTTGTTGCCTTGGTAGGAGGCGGTCTTTCCCCATAGTGCTACCGACGGGCTGACCACGTCCACGCCTTCCACTTGCCGGATGCGTTCCACGTCTTTGGTTTCCAGTTCCCAGTAGCGTCCCTTTCGGAAGCCTTTGTAGGCTTGGCTGGTCTTGTTGGCAAAGACGAAGGCTGAGTTGGTGGCAAAGCCTTCAAACTGATGTTGCAAGGACTCTTGCAGTCCTTGTCCGCCGCCGATGAGTGCGATCAGCATGAAAATGCCCCAAAACACACCAAAGGCGGTCAGCAGACTTCTTGTCTTGTTGCGGGTGATGGTGACAAGGATTTCTTCACAGGTGTCTCTATCTATTCTCATGATGGTTGATTCGTGTTTAGTGATTAGTGGTATGCATGTCCAGAATAGAATCAGTCTGCCCTCAAGGCTTCGATGGGTCGGATGGTGACCGCCTTCAGGGCGGGAAAGAGTCCGGCCAGCGTGCCGGCCACGATAAGCGTCAGGGTGGCCTGGATGGCAACCCGGATGTCCACAGTCGGGTCGCTGAACATTTTGGCTTCGAACAAGCCCGCATCTACGGTCTGGCTGCCGAACACCGTGTTGGCCCATTCCGTAAGTCCGATGCCGGCGACCATGCCGATATAGCCGAACACGGTGGTGATGGTGACGCTTTCCACGATGATGAGCCAGAGGATGGATCTGGGCTTGGCTCCCAATGCCTTGCGTATGCCGAACTCGTGGGTTCGCTCGCGCACGGTGATCAGCATGATGTTGCTCACCCCGATGATGCCGCTCAGCAGGGTGAAGATGCCGATGATCCAGATGGCGATGCGCAGTATGAAGATGCTTTTCTGCGATCTCAGGTAGTTGGTGAAGCGGTTCCAGAGCCAGATGGCTCCGTCGTCGGTGGGGTCAAAGCGTTGGTTGGTACCGATCACTTGCCGATACTTGGCTTCAAAGGCTTCGTTGTCGGCCTCCGATGTCAGGTTTTTGGTTGTAAACACGATGTTGTTCAGCTTGTTGCCCTTGTTGTAGATCACTTGCAGGGTAGAGAAGGGGATGATGGCGTTGCTTGGCTCGCTGCTCCCTTCGTCGTTGTACAGCCCTACCACCTGATAGGCGATGCCGCCCGCGTTGACAAATTTTCCGATGGGTGACGTATGTGTCTTGCCGAAAAGGATTTCCGCAGATTTCTTGTGGAGCACGATGACCTTGCGCCGTTCCTTGATGTCGGTCTGGTTGATGAAGCGTCCGGCGGCGGTTTTGACCGCTTCCACTTCGATGTAGTTGGGATAGACTCCCAGCAGGCTGAGATTGACGTATTCCGCTCCATAGCTGATGTCGGTGGCGCTTTGGTATAGCGTTGCGCCCACTTCGATCACGTTGTCGGGAAACTGGGTCTGGGTGTCTTCCAGGTCGCGGTTGTCCAGCTGGATCCACCTGCCTTCTTTCAGGCCGTCATAAGGCTTGGTGGTGTAGCCCGGATAGACCCGGATGGAGTTCAGTGCCTGTTGGGCTGAATTTTCTTCAAAAGCGTGGATGATGCCGTTTCCTGCTCCCAGCAGTACGATGAGCATGAAGATGCCCCACGCTACGGCGAACCCTGTGAGGAAGGTGCGCAGCTTGTTGCGCTTGATGGTTCCGTATATTTCTTGCCAAAGGTCGATCATGATTAGCGATGAGTGATTAGTTGTTAGCGATCGATTTTATTTCATGAGTCCGCCTTGTCCGAAGGGCGATGCGTCGTGCTTCAGGTTTTCCTCGATGCTGCCGATGACGCCGTCTTTGATGTGGATGATTTTGTCGGTCTGGTTGGCCACGCCGCTTTCGTGTGTCACCACCACGATGGTCATGCCTGTCTGGTGCAGGCCTTTCAGGATCTGCATCACTTCCACGGAAGTCTTGCTGTCCAAAGCGCCGGTAGGCTCGTCGGCCAGGATGATTTGCGGCTGGGTGATCAGAGCCCGTGCGATGGCCACCCGCTGTTTCTGTCCTCCGGACATTTCGTTGGGCATGTGGTGTGCCCACTCTTTCAGTCCCAGCCTGTCTAAGTATTCCAGCGCAAGCGCGTTGCGTCTCTTCCGGCTCACCCCTTGATAGAAGAGGGGGAGGGCCACGTTTTCCACTGCGTTTTTAAAGGAGATCAGGTTGAACGACTGGAAGATAAATCCGATCATGCGGTTGCGGTATTCGGCGGCTTTGGTCTCGCTCAGGTTTTGGATAAGGTTTCCGTTCAGGCGGTATTCGCCGGTGTCGTAGTTGTCCAGTATACCTAATATATTAAGTAAGGTGGACTTGCCTGATCCGGAGGCGCCCATGATGGAAACGAACTCCCCCTTGTCGATATGAAGGTTGATGCCCTTCAGCACATGCAGCGGCGCGCCGTTGTAATAAGTCTTGTTGATGTCTTTAAGATGTATCACTGTCTTGTTTTAACTTTTATAAGGTACTTGTTTTTTGGTTTCCCCTATTAGACGCAGACCTGCGTCAAAAAGTTGCAGTATGGGCGAAGTTTTTTTCAAAAAGATTTTGAAGTGTCGTTTTTCTTTATGATTTTTGTGCGCATGAAACATCAATTTTAATCTATAAGTTACAAAGATCATGAATTCTAATATGGAGAAGCCCTATGTAGTGGGCATGGACATAGGCGGTACCAACACCGTTTTTGGCATTGTGGATGCGCGTGGCACCATTCTTGCAAGTGATTCCATCAAGACCGGCTCATACGGGCAAGTGGAAGATTACGTGGACGAAGTATGCAATCACCTTCGCCCCATGATTGAGGCCAACGGCGGGGCGGACAAGATCAAGGGGATCGGCATTGGCGCCCCCAACGGCAATTATTACAGCGGAACCATTGAGTTCGCTCCCAACTTGCCTTGGAAAGGGGTGATACCTTTGGCTTCCATGTTTCAGGAACGCTTGGGCATACCTGTAACGCTGACCAACGATGCCAATGCGGCCGCTATCGGCGAGATGACTTATGGCGCCGCGCGCGGCATGAAAGATTTTATCATGATTACGCTCGGTACGGGTGTGGGGAGCGGCATTGTCATCAACGGACAACTGGTGTACGGTCACGACGGATTTGCCGGCGAACTGGGGCATACCATCATCCGCCGCGAAAACGGCCGCCTTTGCGGCTGCGGACGGCGGGGATGTCTGGAGACGTACTGCTCGGCAACGGGTGTGGCCCGCACGGCGCGTGAGATCCTGACTGCCAGCACCGAGCCAAGTCTGTTGCGTGCGATTCCGGCAGAAGAGATCTCTTCAAAGGATGTGTATGACGCGGCTGTCAAGGGCGACAAACTGGCCAAAGAGATCTTTGATTTTACCGGAACGCTGTTGGGAGAGGCTCTTGCAGACTTCATCGCTTTTTCCAGTCCGGAGGCCATTATCCTGTTTGGCGGTCTGGCCAAGTCGGGCGATTACATCATCAAGCCCATTCTGAAAGCCATGGAAGAGAACGTCTTGCCTGTCTATAAAGGAAAGACCAAACTCCTGATCTCTGAGCTGAAAGATGCTGATGCTGCTGTGTTGGGCGCAAGCGCATTGGGCTGGGAGAAGCAGTAAGCAGTAATTAGTGGTAAGTGATTGGTGACTGGCGGTTGGTCAGAAGGCAGGGCGTGCGGTGAAACACAATATCTAAAAAATATAAGAGTGTTTGAACTTAAGCTGATCACCCCTCTACACCGGCCGTTAACGCTAATCACCAATCACTAATTGTTAATCGCTAACCGCTAAACCTTTGATCACGTTCATGATTTCCTGTGCGATGGCTTCCGCCTCTTCCTGTGTGTGCGCTTCGCTATAGATGCGGATGATGGGCTCGGTATTGCTTTTGCGCAGGTGTACCCATTTGTCGGGGAAGTCTATTTTCACGCCGTCAATATCGTTGACTTCTTCTTGCTTATACATCTCTTTCACCTTGGCCAGGACGGCATCCACATCGATGTCCGGCGTGAGGTCGATGCGGTTTTTAGCCATGAAATAGGCAGGATAGGTGGCACGCAGCTGGCTGACAGTCTTGCCCTCGTGGGCCAGGTGGCTCAGGAAGAGAGCGATGCCCACCAGAGCGTCGCGGCCATAATGGCTGGCGGGATAGATCACACCGCCGTTGCCTTCCCCTCCGATGACGGCTCCCGTCTCTTTCATGAGAGTGGTGACGTTCACTTCGCCCACGGCAGCCGCATAATAGGACTGGCCGTAGCGGCGGGTAACATCGCGCAGGGCGCGGGTGGAGCTGAGATTGGATACGGTGCTGCCCGGCGTATGTTTCAGCACATAGTCTGCCACGGTCACCAGCGTATATTCCTCGCCATACATGCGTCCGTCCTCACAGATGATGGCCAGCCGGTCCACATCAGGATCAACCACGAAGGCCACATCGTTGCCGCCCTGTCTCATGAGCTGCATGATGTCTCCCAGGTTCTTCTCCAGCGGTTCAGGATTGTGCCGGAAGTCGCCGGTAGGCTCGCAATAGAGCTTTTCCACGTGCCGCACGCCTAAGGCTTCGAGCAGCTGGGGCAGGATGAGGCCGCCAACGGAGTTCACACAGTCGATGGCTACGCGGAAGTCCGCGCGGCGGATGGCTTCCACGTCCACCAGATCCAAGGCCAGCACGCTGTCGATGTGGCGTTGGCTGAAGGTCGGGTCTTGGCGGCAGGTGCCTATATGGTCGATGTCGGCAAACTCAAAGGATTCCGCTTCAGCGATGCGCAGCACTTCGTTTCCTTCCTCTTTGTTCAGGAACTCGCCTTTCTCGTTGAGCAGCTTCAGCGCGTTCCATTGTTTAGGGTTGTGGGAGGCGGTCAGGATGATGCCTCCGCTGGCTCCTTCCATGGTGACAGCCAGCTCGGTGGTGGGTGTGGACGCCAAGCCGATGTCTGTCACGTCCCATCCCATTCCCATCAGGGTGCCGGTCACCACGTTTTTCACCATTTCGCCGGAGAGACGCGCGTCGCGTCCCACCACGATTTTGTTGTTTCTCACCGTGCAAGTCTTCCGGATGAAAGTGGCGTATGCGGCAGTGAATTTCACGATGTCGAGCGGATTCAGTCCTTCGCCCGTCCGGCCGCCAATGGTGCCGCGAATGCCGGATATGGATTTGATCAGGGTCATTTCACTAATCGCTAAACAATTATTTCCAGATCTGATACTTCTGGATGTCGTAATAATAGGGATATACGTATTGCATGGCAGTCTGATGCCCCATGTCAGAAGGAACAATCAGGCGGACGTGGGCGCGGTCGCGCACGTATGCCAAGGGTACCAGCCAGCCGGCGGGTACGGTGGAGTTCATATAAGCGTTCAGCATATAGCCTTCCAGGAAGATGCCGGCCGTGGAAGTGCCGGAAACGGTGTAGCGGAACACGTCAACATAATCGGGCGAATCGAGGTTGGACACCGTGGTGTCTCTATCCAGGATGCTGTATTCCATGAAGCGTACGATCACCTCATCGTTGTTTTTCACCGTGTCGGCCGGATTGTCTGATCCCTTGTCCACAATCTGCATGTAGACACCGCTGGCCAGCTGCACGAACTCGTTCTCTTCCACGTTGGTGACAGAGTCGTTGGCATAGAACTCTGATTGGGAGATCACTTTGATGTTGTGTTCGTTGATGAAGTCGGCGATGCCGTCATCTTCTTCTTCCAGCATTTCAGCGTATGTCTTGGTGTCATCACAAGCTTGGAACATCCATCCTGCTGCCAGCAAGGCGAAAAAGAGCCATGTAAATTTCTTCATTGATGTTTTGTGTAGTTAAGTTGTTTCTTTCGTTGACGAATAAGCTTTCTGTATTTCCGCGCAAAATTACTGGATTCCGCCGAAAGCAGGAAAGCTACCTGTGTAAAGTTCGTATCTTTTAACCTTTGTTGAGACTGTAACTTGCCACAAACTCTCTCTCCTTATCTTTCCGTCTCGTTCAGCAGCGGCTTGTATGCATCGAGGGCTTGCAGGAAGACGCGACGGGCTTCCGCCAGAGTGCCGTAGAACTCGCCGCCCGAAGCGTTGAGATGTCCGCCGCCGTTGAAAAACTCGGCAGCCAGCTTGTTGCAGGGGAAGTTGCCTACCGAGCGCAGGGATATTTTGATCATAGGCTTTTCGGTGTCTTCCCGCAGGAAGCAGGAGAGGACGACCCCTTTGATGGTGAGAGGGATGTTGACAAAGCCTTCGCTGTCGCCCCGGATGTAGTTGAAGCCGCTCTGTTCCCGCTTGGTCAGCGTGATGAGGGCGGCGTGGTGGCTGGGGAATACCTGCATGGTGGTCAGCACATGCCCCATCAGGCGCAGGCGGCTTTCGGAATAGGTGTTGAACACCTTGCGGTAGATGGCGTCTTTGTCAATGCCTTTGGAAAGCAACTCACCGATGATGAGATAGATTTCGCGGTTGTTTGAGTTATAGGTGAATCCTCCCGTGTCGGTCATCATGCCTGTGTAGATGCATTCGGCGCATTCCTTGGTGATCTTGTCGGAGTGTCCGAGCTGGCAGATCGTTCTGAACACCAGTTCCGAGGTGGATGAAATCTCAGGGTGGGAGATGATGATGCCGCAAAACGGTTCGGGGTAAAGGTGGTGGTCTATCAGGATTTTGTTGGCGTCAGCCTCCAGGATGGCGTCGGCCATGGCGTCGATGCGGCGGATGGCGTTGAAGTCAAGGCAGCAGATGAGATCGGCTTCCGCAATCAGCCGGTCGGCGATGTCCTTGTTGCGGTCGTAGGTCAGGATATGCTCGCTCTTCGGCATCCATTTGAGGAAGTCAGGGAAGGCGTTGGGCACGATCACGTCGGCCCTCTTGTTAGCGTCGCGCAGGAAGTGCCATAAGCCCATGGAAGAGCCGATGGCGTCGCCGTCCGGCGACACATGGGAGACGATGACCACATTTTGCGCGTCGCGCAGCCACTGGCTGAAGTGGTCTATCTTCGTTTGTTCGATGATGTTTGTCAACATTTAGTATAGCGGTTAATGTAATAATTGCGATAGCTGATCAAAAAAAGAGGAGAAGATCCGGACACCTCCTCCTCTTCTGTGCTGCGTCCTTTCCTTTTTTATAGTGAAACAGAGCCGGCCTGCATCCGCAAACCGTATCTTCGTTTGACCATGCTATGAAAAGGAAGGCAAAAGTACGAAAAAAGTTTGTGAGTATAAAAACGCATCGCTTGATTTCCCGTTTTTATCCTTTCTTCATCACGCTGTTGACAACGCGGATGGACGAGACGAGTTTGTTGGTCGAGGTAAACACATCCACGTTCCATACGTGTGACGAGCGTCCTTTGTGGACAATGGTGCCCACGGCCCTCACCGTGTCTCCTTCGTGCGCGGAAGAGATGTGGTTGCCGCTCACCTGCATTCCCACGACGAACTCGTCGGGCCGGCAGAGGATCATGGAGCCAAGCCCGGCCACCGTTTCGGCCAGAGCCAGTGTGGCGCCTCCGTGGAGGATGCCGAAAGGCTGACGGGTGCGGTGGTCGACAGGCATGGTGGCTTCCACCCGGTTTTCGTCGGCGTAGGTGTATTGGATGCCCAGGTTGCCCATCAGGGCGTGTTTGGACTGTGCGTTCAGGGCGTCCAGCGGCACCTGTGCGGCACGCACGTGAGCCAGGATCAGTTTTTCTACGGCTTGAGCCAGGCCGTCGTTCTCTTTGGTGTCGGTCACGTAGTCGGCGCAGACCTTGACAGAGGCGGGCGAGTGCCCCATGGCTATGCCCATGCCTGCCAGCTGGATCATGGGCACGTCTGCCGGGCCGTCGCCGATGGCGATGACTTCTTCGCGTGTCACGCCTAAGCGTTCCATCAGCACGCCCAAGGTGTTGGCCTTGTCGATGCGGCACGGCAATACTTCCAGGAAGAAACTCTCGGTGCGGAACACCTCCAGCACGCCGTCCAGACGTTTTTTCCATTTGTTCTCTTGGTTCACCAAAGCCTCCTCGTCATCGCTCACTAAGATGCATTTGCAGGGCGAGAAATCGATGGCGGTGGAAAACTCTTTTTCCTCAATGATTTTCAGGTTGTTCAGACGGGCCTCATTCACCACGTGCTCATTGCCGGCCTGGTTGGTGATGAGGGTGTCGTCATGATAGGTGAGGAGAGCGAAATCGTTTTTGTTGGCTTTCTTTTCCAAGTAGGGCAGCATTTCGGGGTTGATGCGGCGTTCGAACAAGATTTCCCCGTTTTGCGCATTGATGATTTGGCAACCGTTGTAGGAGACTATGAAACCTCCGTAGTTTCCCAGTTCCAGCGCTTTTGCTATCGGCAGCAGGCCGTATGTGGGCCGGCCGGAAGCCAGTACGATGCGTACGCCTGCCTGTTGCACTTTTACCAAGGCTGCGAGGGTACGTTTGCTAATTTCTTTCGCGTCGTTGAGTAGCGTCCCGTCTACGTCAAGAACCAATAATTTATACTTCATAATCGTACCGTTTTTTTAAGATGAGTAATGGATTGTCTTTGATCCGTTTTTTTGAATCGCAAAGTTAGGTTTTTCGGGGACAAATGCAAATATTGATACAACTTTAAAAGTTCATTGAGGTTTTTTATTAGAGTGATCAGTCTTGGGGTGGGTCTACGTACCATTTGGGCGTTTCCGATTGGTCATGAAAGGCCCGGTCCCTCACATCCATTTCCCGGTCGGCATACTGTCGGACCATGACCCCGTGACGGTTGTATGTTCTGGCCTTGATAAAGGTTCCCTTCCAATAGGCTAATTCGGCGATCAGCTTGCCGTTAGCATACAAATAATTGACGGAGCTTCCTTCGATGTCTTGGTCTTCCAATTCCAAAAAGAAAGAAATGTCTCCTCCGTTCAGGTCGCTTTCCCAGAAATTTCCCCATTCGCTAAGGTAATACCTCGCTTTGAAACCATACGGAACCTCGATGGATCCCACCTTCACCACTTCATTGTTCTCATCGCGCAGGATCTCGAAGGTTGGGCATGAGTCGTTTCGCAGAGACGAGCAGAGCCATTCCTTGAATATTTCCACGCCATGATCTGTCGTGGTTGAATGATGATAGGCTTCATCGTCCAACGTTCCCAGCTGACAGACTTTTGATACTCTCCCTTCTGAGTCATAGTCCACTCTCCAGCCTGATAGCGCACAGGCTTCTTGCGCTCCGGAAGCGATCAGGCACAGGTTCCCGTTGGGTGTGTACAGTTGGTAAAAATCGGTGTAAGCAAAACGCTTATGCTCGATGTTTATAAGCGCATAGCCATCACTTGAGGTTTGGAAGGTTTTGTCAAACTCGTCATTGCTTTCCCGGATGCTGCATTCATAGATGCGTTCTCCGTCTTTAGGATCGTTTTCAAGCCCTTTGTCTTTGCTGCTGGAGCAACCGGCAAAAAGCACCGCTGAGGCATACAAGGCCATTCGGATCAGTTTTGAAGTCATTTTTTTGTAGAGTTAATATTGGTTTTTCAAATGCCGCAAAGGTATGGCTTTTCAATGAATCAGTAGCGTTTTATGTTAAAAAATGGGACTTGCGGATGTTATCCGTCTCATGTGGAGGAAAAAAACGCCACACGGCTATGTGACGGTGTGTCACACGGCTATGTGACGGTGCGTCATCTGACAACAGGCTTCACGCTTCCTTGTCAGAAGGGCGATGTCCCAGACGCGGATAACGCAGATGCCGCCAGTTTTTACGGACAGGCCATTCCGCGTCGTCCGCGCCGGAAGACAGCCCGTCAGCTTCAATGGATGATGCCAGAGAGGTGTACGGGTGGGAATCACAGCCTGCTCTTGTAAATGCGTGCCATGACCTTTTGGTACTGGTTTTCCAGTTGCAGCAGGTTGGCTTTGCTTTGGTAGACGATGGAGACTTCCACGAAATATTCGATCATGCTGATTTCTCCTCCCACAAGGGCTTGCTTCAGCAGCTTGAGGTCTTGCTGCTGTCGGAACGTCTGCCTGTATTCTTTCATGGACTGTAGCAGGCTGCCGGCTTCTTCATAGAGCTGCCACAGGGCGGAGCTGGCTTGCAGGACGGCGTTCTCCCGTTCGTAGTCGAGGTTGAGTGCCTGCGCTTTGGCCATTTTCACTTTGCCTCTGTTTTCAAACAGGGGGAAGGAGAAGCCCACCACCACTCCGTTCAGCGGGTGACGGGTCTCGGTGTTGCGGCGGTAGCCAAGCTCCAGTTGCGGCAGCCATCCTTGCCGGCTGACAGACACTTGTTTGGCGGCTGCCTGGCGTTGGCCGTCGAGGGCTTGCAGGGCAGGGTCGGCTGCCAGCAGCTCGTCACACACTTGGCTGAAATTGGCAGGAAGCGGAGCCGCCGGATAGTCCGTCAGGCCGAGGGCGGCGGCAGCGGGAGTCTGTCCGTCTGGGAATGGGCGGCCGGGAGCCAGCGGCTGGTTGCCGTTCAGGGCCAGCAGTTCCTTCATTTTGGCATTCAGGGCCGTGCGGTTGGTGCGGGCTTCGGTGCGCACGTTCAGCAGTTCCAGGTTGATTTTGTTGGTCTCTAAGGCGTTGGCGTCGCCTGTCTCCAGACGCTGGCGGTACATGGCGGCCAGGTCTTCGGCATTCTTCAGCCGTTCGTCCAGGAGAGCCTGCTGCCGTTGCAGCATGATGATGTCCAGGCAGATCTCCTTGGCCTGCAGCAGGACGGTCTGGCGGAAGGCGGTGGCCTGTGCGTCTAAAGCGATTGTCTTCAGGCGGTTCATCTGTCCGCGCGTGGCGTAGAGCGTGGGAAACTCAAATCCTTGGGAGATGACCAGCTCGCCTACGGTGATGCTCTTGTCGTCCGAGTCCCACAGGTGCGAGTAGGAGAGGGTAGGGTTGGGCAGGTTGTTGGCCGCCTTGTTCTCTGCTTTTTGTGAGGCTGTCAGCTGCTTGTTGGCTTGGAGCGAAGGGTTGTTTGCCTCAATCTGCTGCAGGATGGAAGCGATGGCATCTTTATGGCCTTCTCCCCACGCCGGGACGGCGGAGAGGAGGAAGGCGGCGATGGCGCAAAGGGTATGGAATGTCTTGTTCATAAGCGTAGGAATTAGTGCTTGATTTTATGCATTTTCAGATACACGATCGGTATGATAAATCCGTTCAGGAAAGTCGAGGTCAGCAGACCGCCCAGAATGACTTTGGCCATGGGGCTTTGGATCTCGTTGCCGGGCAGGTCACTGCCGATGGCCAGGGGGATCAGAGCCAGTGCCGAGCAGAGAGCCGTCATCAGGATGGGGTTGAGGCGGTCTAAGGATCCTTGGATGACACTGTCGTACACGCTGTAGCCCTCTTCCTGCTGGAGGTGGTTGTAGTGGCTGATGAGCAGCATGCCGTTGCGCGTGGCGATGCCGAAAAGCGAGATGAACCCGATGACAGCCGGAATGCTGACCTCGCCCGTGGTGAGCAGCAAGGCAAACACGCCGCCGATCAGGGCCAGAGGCAGGTTGATGAGGATGATGGCACTCTCCTTGGCGCTGCGGAACTGATGGTAGAGCAGCAGGAAGATGACCACAACGGCCATGGCTGAGGTCAGCGTCAGCGTGCGGCTGGCTGCCTGTTCGCTTTCAAACTGTCCGCCGTATTCCACGTGATAGCCTTCCGGCAAACGGATCTTCTCGTCCACCCGCGCCTGGATGTCATTGACCACGCTGCGCAGGTCGCGGTCGGCCACGTTGGCCGAAATGACGATCTTGCGTTTCACGTTTTCGCGGCTGATGGTATTCGGTCCGGTGGAGGAGCGGACTTCAGCCACGTAGCTGAGCGGGATCTTCTGTCCGTTGCCCGTGTCGATCATCAGGTTGCGGATGCGGTCTGCCTCGTCGCGCAAATCTTCTCTGACACGCACGGTCAGGTCGAAGTTCTTGCCCAGCTCATAGACTTGCGATACCGCTTCGCCCGCCAGGCATACGTTGACAAACTCCGAGAAGGCAGGCATGGAGATGCCATACCGTGCCAGCATCTCCCGCCGGGGAGAGATGATGAGCTGCGGCCGTTCGATCTGCTGCTCCACGTTCAAGTCTGCGATGCCGGGAATGTCCTGAATGGCTGTCTTGATCTGGTTGCCGATGGAGAACATGCGGTTCAGGTCGTCGCCAAACAGCTTGATGGCAATGTTGGCTTGTGTGCCGGACAGCATGGCGTCGATGCGGTGGCTGATGGGCTGGCCGATTTCAATGTTGGCGCCTGTGATGGTGTTCAGCTTTTCGCGCACATCGGCCATTAATTCACTGCGCGAACGGTCTTTCAGTTCAAAAGGAGCCTCGATCTCCGACACGTTTACGCCCAGGGCATGTTCGTCCAGCTCGGCGCGTCCTGTCTTGCGGCCCACGGTTTGTATTTCGGGGATGCTGAGGAGCAGCTCTTCCGCCTGACGGCCGATCTTGTCACTCTCTTCCAGCGAGATGCCGGGGAGGGACGAGACATTGATGGTGAACGATCCTTCGTTGAACGGAGGCAGGAACGAGCGTCCCAGTGTGAAGAAGCAGGCCACGGCCACGACAAACAGGCCGATGATGGATCCCACTGTCCATTCCGGACGGCGCAACACCTTGTGCAGGGCGATGCCATACCACTCCTTGGCTTTGCGTGCCACCAGGGACTCGCCAGACTGCCGTTTGCCTGGTTTTTCATGTTCCTTTCCCAACAGGTAGGAGCAGAGCACGGGCGTGAGGGTCAGGGCTACGACTGTGGAGGCGGCCAGAGCGATGATGAAGGCAATGCCCAGCGGCACCAGCATCCGGCCTTCCATGCCGCTCAGGAAGAAGAGGGGCACGAAGCTGACGATGATGATGAGGGTGGAGTTCAGGATAGGCATACGCACCTCTTTGGAGGCGTTGAACACCACTTCCCTCACGGGCAGCCGCTGGCTTGCGGGCTTCTGCCGGTTCTCACGCAGGCGGCGGAACACGTTTTCCACATCCACGATGGCATCGTCCACCAGCGATCCGATGGCAATGGCCATGCCACCCAGACTCATGGTGTTGATGGTGAAGCCCATGTAGTGCAAGGCCAGCAGGGAAGCGATGAGGGAGAGAGGCAACGTGACCAGCGAGATGAGGGTGGTGCGCACGTTGGCCAGGAAAAGGAAGAGGACAATGACTACGAACAGGCCTCCTTCAAAGAGCGACTTTTTCACGTTGCCGATGGAGCTTTCGATGAAGCGGCTTTGGCGGAAGATGTCGGTGCTGACACGCACGTCGGGCGGCAGGTTCTTCTGCAAGTCTTTCAGCGAGGCTTCCAGTTTGCCGGTCAGTTCCAGGGTGCTGGTTTCCGGCTGTTTGGTGACGGTCAGCAGGACAGCCGGCTTGCCCCGCTCGGAGGCTGTGCCCAGCTTGGGCGACTTGGCTCCTATGCGCACATCGGCGATGTCTTCTATATAGATAGGTGTCGTCCCGGCACGCACCACGGACCGTCCGATCTGGCTCACATCGGTGCTGGAGAGGACACCGCGCACGATGTACTCGTTGCCATACTCGTAGAGCACACCGCCATTGGCGTTCAGGTTCATGTCGCGGGTGGCGGCCATCACTTCGCTCAGGGTAATGCCGTAGTGCCGCATGCGTTCCGGATCCAGCTGAATCTGATATTCCTTGATGTCGCCTCCCAGCACAGCCACCTGTGCCACGCCTCCTGTCGAGAGCAGGCGCGGGCGGATGGTCCAGTCTGCCAAGGTGCGAAGGTCCAGCATGGAGGTGGAGTCGGCCGTCAGGCCGACAATCAGCATTTCGCCCAAGATGGATGACTGAGGTCCCAGAGTGGGCTTGCCTGCCGAGGGGGGTAGGGATTCGCTGACTATGGCCAGTTTCTCGCTGACAATCTGCCGGGCGAGGTAGATGTCTGTGTCCCAGTCAAATTCCACCCATACTACGGAGAAGCCCGTAGTAGAGGATGAGCGCACCCGGCGCACGCCGGTAGCCCCATTGACAGCTGTCTCTACAGGGAAGGTGACCAGTTGTTCCACTTCTTCAGCTGCCATGCCGCCCGCTTCGGTCATGATGACTACCGTAGGAGCGTTCAGGTCGGGGAACACGTCTACTTCCGTATGAAAAGCGGTGTAAGTGCCGCCTACCAACAACAGCATCGCGGCTGCTAAGATGAGGATGCGGTTGTGTAGTGAAAAATGTATAATCTTGTTTAGCACGGTGATAATGTTTAGTGTTTAGTGATTCCGTATCATTAACCATTAACGACTGACAAATAGTGTCAAAACGCTGATCTCACTGGCATCAGTGTTCGTGTGTGTGTGCCGGAATGGCGTTGGAGGCACTGGCCAGCTTGACGTGGTAGGCTCCTTGGGTCACAATGCGGTCGCCCGGGTGGATGCCGCTAAGGATTTGCACCCGTTCGCCGTCATCGGCTCCGATGGTGACAGGCCGCTTCATGTAGCCTTCTTCGTCCACTTGCTGGTAGACAAAATAGCTGCCTTGTTCTTCGGTCAGGGCAGTGCGGGGCAAAGTGAGCGCGTCTTCTGTCGGTGTGGAGAGGAGGTAGATTTCCACAAAGGAGCCGGGTATGACATCCCCCTTGTTGTCAAACTCAAAAGTGACCGGGATGTAGTATCCGTCCGCATTCGATGCCTTGCCGTAAGACAGCAGGCGGCCGTTCAGCTCTTTCAGGCTATACACTTTATCATTATAGGGTGTGCGGAAATTGGCGGAGCTGACAGAGGAAAGATCCGCATAATACTTTTCTGACACGTCAGCGCGGAGGAAAAGCCTCCGGTTCTGCGTGACGCTGACCAACGGCTGCCCCACACTGACGTAGTCTCCTTCTTTCACCAGCAGGCTCTTGACATAACCGGCTATGGGTGAGGAGACTGTCTGGCCGTGCTCTGTGTGGTTTCTGGCGACGGCCTCATAGCTGATGCGTGCGTTTTCATAGGTCTGCTTGGCTTGGGCAAACTCTTTTTCCGAGACGATCTTGTCTCCGACCAATGCCTGCATGCGCTCATACTCCTTTTTGGAGACTTCGTAGGCCACGCGGGCTTTCTGCACGGGATCGCCTTCGGCTATGTTTTGTGAGGAAAGCACGACCAACGGGCTTCCTTTCCGGACACTCATGCCCTCGATGACCCGCCCGCGAAACGAGACTACGCCTGCCACGGTGGCGACAGCCACTTGCTCGTCGCCTTGAGCGGCCAGCACTTGTCCGCTGGTTCTGATGACCTGCTGGAAACGGCCCGGCTCTACGGTGGATGTCACAATGCCTGCTGCCTGGGCTTTGGCGGGAGGCAGAATGATTTCATCGCCGCCATGGGTCTCGTGTCCGTGCCCGTCGTGCACATCGGGCGCTTCGGCGGCAGTGTGGCTGTGTTCATCGGAAGTTGTGCCCGAATGATTCTGGCAGGAGCCCAAGAAAAACATTCCCAGTGCTCCCAGAAAGATAATTTTCTTCATACGCTATCTATGTTGTTTTTTGTTGTTCTTTACTGAATTCGGTTGCAAAAATAAGGGGAAGAACACGCAACCGGGTTGCATAGATGCATCCGGCGGGTTCAGCAAAGCACACAAGGAGGCGCACGAAGTCCTTTAGCACGGGTGAAGTGCGTGTTGTGGAGGGATTCTATATAAGTAATGTGGGGGGTATGCTTGTTTGCAGGCAGGTAGAGTAGGGAAGCGAGCGCAAGCAGGCTGGAACAGGCATGGCTGAGGCCAAGGTCTTGATGATGAGGCTGTGGAACCTGTGTCACACAGGGACGTTGGGGGTGGAAGTGACTGGCAAGACAACCTGTGTTGCAACAGCAATGCCCGTCGCAACAACATCCGGACGCATGTCCGCATCTGCCGTCTGCGTTCTCAGTCAGGTCATTTTTCAGACAGAGCTGTTCGCTGTGGTGGTGATGAGGGAATACGGCCACCGCCAGCACCAGCAGGCTGATGCAGCATAGGAAGCGTGCGATGTGGCGGCGTCTTGCGTTCATGTTTGATTCTGTTCAGGTTTATTCTTCCAGCCACCCGGCTCCTTGACGCAGGATCTCAGGAGTGCCTTGGGTGCAGTTTACGATGGTCGATCCTTCGGTTCCGCCTATGCCTCCATCGATCACCAAATCCACCTGTGATCCGAACTTCTCCTCAATGAGTTCGGGGTCCGTGCTGTATTCTATATCCTCCTGTTCGTCGCGTGGCAGGGTGGCCGTCATGAGCGGCGCGTCGAGCTGGCGGGCTATCTCGCGGATGATGGGATTGTCGGGCATGCGGATGCCCACTTCCTTGCGGTTGCGGAAGATTTTGGGCAGGCGTGTCGTCCCGTTCAGGATGAAGGTGAAGGGACCCGGCAGGTTCCGTTTCATCAGTTTGAAAGTGTTGTTGTCCACTTTGGCATATTCGCTGATGCTGCTCAGGTCGTAGCAGATGATGGACAGGTTGTTCTTTTTGGGGTCGATGCCTTTCAGCTGGCAGATGCGCTCGATGGCACGCTCTTTCAGCCCATGGCAGCCCAGGGCATAGCGTGTGTCGGTGGGATAAATGAGAATACCTCCATCGTTCAGCACATCCACCACCCGTTGAAGGTCGGCGGGATTGTTGTTCTTATTATAGAGTTTGAGGAGCATAAGTCTGCGCTTTTTGGATCAGCGGTGCAAAAGTAGGCAAATATCAGCTCATAATCAAATGGGAAAGGAAGAAAAATGAGCTTTTATTTGAACCGCGACGTATCCACCCCTTCCCTTTTCTTCTCCTGATAGCCGCCGAACCTCCACGCAAAGGACACGCCCACGCTGCGGAAGCACGAGTAATCGTTCGTCACCCACTGGCGTTCATAGCGGATGCGGGGACTGATGCCCGCCGTCTCGAAGACATCCTTGCACCACGCCGTGAGGACACATTTGCCCCGGGCGAAGGCATAGCGCAAAGACAAGTCGAGGTTGCCGCTGGCGGGCAGGTCGTAGATGCCTTGGATGCTTCCGCTTTGGAAGAAACCATTGAGCGTCAGGCGCAAATCGGGCTTGATGGGGAGCGTGAAGGTGCTGTTCAACACCGCTATGCCCGTCAGGAGATGCCGGTCGAAAGGCAAGTCGTAGAAATCCCCGTCCTTTGCACGAGTCCAAGTGCCCATAAGCGTCAGGCGGGAGTCCAACCACTTGCCCGCCTTGAAGGGCACGGAAGCCTGCACACCCGCCTGTTGCAGGAAGTCGAAGTTCACCGAACGGTATATCTCCAGCAGTTCCCGGGGCGACTGGTAGAGCGTCTGCACGGCGTAATCCTTGTTGTGATTGAACCAGGTGGCGAAGACGTACTTCGACTTCAGCACGTAGTTCAGCGAGACTTGGTAAAATTTCGCGGGCTTCAAGAGCGGGTTGCCCTGTATCTCGGAATAGCCACCGCCCAAGTAGGACACGGCGTCCTGCACCTCCCAATAGGCGGGATAGCTCTTGTTGCTGTTGAAGCCCAACTGGAGGATATGCCCCTGCGCAGGCAAGTACGTCAGGTTGAGGACGGGATACACGTCCCACTCATCCCACACGGGCGTCTTATACCGCTCCCCCGCCAGCGAAGCGTCCAGCATCCATTTCTGTCCGAAGTTCTTATTGAAGCCCGCATAAAAGTTCAACGTCTGCTCCCTGCGCCTTGACTTCATATCCGGCGGCAATTCTCCCGCCAATTCTTCATTAGCTTCGCTCAAAACATCTTTTGATTGTTTAATCATAGGAATAGTCTTCATTCCTAATTCTTCATTATGATAGAGTTGTTGCGAATTGTCCACGCTCGTCGTATAGACAGCCCCGTAGTTCAGTCCCCACCCGTTCTTCAGCGAATGCTCCTGCGAGAGGTAGAACTTCCAGGCGTTGATGCGTTGCAGGTCCGTGGTGTAGAAGTCCATCCGTTCGCCTTCCATCTCACTGTGGAGCAACTGGGTGCCCGGCGTGCGATACCACGTGAACTCCGCTCCTGCGCTCAGGCCGATGGGCGTGCGGTAGTCCAGCCGACCGTTGTGTAGCCACGACGTACGACTGCTGAGGTTCTCCGCCGTCTGCGTGCCCGTGGTGTGCTGGCGGACATGCCGGGTGTGGTAACTCCCATTGTAAGCAAAGGAGAGACTGTGGTCTTTCCCTATCTGATAGTCCGTGCCGAGGCGGAAGCTGTGCGTATGGTTGCGGTTGCGTGCCACTTCATGGTTCTCGATGTAGTGCGTCTCGTCCGTGGCCTCCAGCCAGTGGCGCGCTTCCTTGTCGCTGGTGTTGTAGTCTTTGCCGTGGGTGTGCGAGTAAAGAAAGTCGAGAGAGAATTTTCCACCGTTATAGAGCAAGGAAGCGCGCTCCTGGAAGCTGGCCTCGTGGCTTTGGTTATATTGGGCGTATGCCTCGCCCTGAAGCGTGCCCGGGTCGCCGATGCGGTGCCGGAGGCGCACATCTATCAGCGCGCCGCGTACCTGGTAACGCGCCGGGGCATTGTACATCACGTCCACCCGCTCGATGCGGTCGGCGGGCATCGAACGGAGCAGGGCGTAGAGTTGCTCCGTGCCCATGTTCGTCACCTTGCCGTCCAGGACGATGGTCACGCCCCGCGCGCCGAGGCTCAGCCCGCCGTTCATCTCCGTCACGCCGGGCAGGTATTTCAGGGCATCGTAGATGTTGTCCGCCGGCTTGCCCTCTATCAAGCGGGGCAAGTCATACTCCAACTTCCCCGCCTGGACCTTCACCACGGGACGTTCGCCCGTCACCATCACTTCGGGCAGCGTCTGCATCAGGCTGTCTGCCCAAAGGCTGTCCGTCTTCATCTCTTGCGCATAAACGCTTGCCGAGCCCAGCAGGGCAAGCAGCAAATAGCTCGTTCGTTTCATTCTTATCCTTGTTTTCATTCTTCTTTCTCCTATGTTCGTCTCCGTCTTTCCGCCACCTTGCCCCGCTTCACCGGCGGAGAAAAGAGGCGGTGACTTCCCGGCGGGAAGTGTGGCACAAAGTACGGCATTATCTCCCGGAAGGCAGGCATGAGGCGGCTTACGAAGTCTTACCGGAAGTGTTATTTAGTCTTATCAAACCACAGGGATAGATAAAGGAAGAAAGACGTGATTTTGCGGGTAAATGGGAATTTGACAGTGTGTTCTCCCTCCTTCCAGCCAACCGTCTTCAAGCTTCATCCTTCCGCTGTCTTTCAGCACAGGGGTGTACAAATCGGTCAAATAGGGTGTACAAATCGGTCAATGTTAGGGTGAAAGATGCTTGCCTATTCTTTGAAACATAAACAATTATGATCTTTCACCCGGAAAGGGAAAGAAAAGCTTTGCAAAGAGTCTCTTTGGTGAAGTTTCACCGTAAAACATTGTATGTGAGATGTTTGTGGTGAAAGATGGCGAAGGCGCGTGAAAGGTGAGACCATACCTTCCTTTCACCGCAACAAACTGGAAAGCAATAGGTTGTGATCGTGTTGAAAGCGTGAAGCTTTTAACGCATATTTCCTTTAAAAACAAGTTGATCAGGCGGTGAAATCAAGTTGATTGTACAGTAAAATCAACTTGATTGCAGTCCATACTTGCGGAAGGGCTGACAGATCGTGCAAATGGGTCGCTGGCGGGCTGGGCATGTGGGGAGATGTGATGACTATACCTCTGCTTAAAAATAAGAGATGTTTTGAGCGTAGCTAATCGCGTCTCTACATTTTTTGCGGATCAATCTTGTTTCACGTTGTTATTGAATGTTTTGCTGTGTCGGCTGTGTGCAAATCCCGATGACGGGGAGGCCGCTATAAGCCGATGCGGCAACCGCTTCTGTTTCACGCGTGCGCCGCTTCCGTTTCACGCGTGCGCCGCTTCCGTTTCACGCGTGCGCCGCTTCCGTTTCACGCGTGCGCCGTTGTCCGTTTCACGCGTGCATACCGGACATTGTATTCTCCGTCCGATCCTTTTTTGTTGTAACCGGCTCTCTTTCATCACCTCCGAATATTCCAGCTGATGCAATGCAGGGCACCGCCTTCCTCGGCGATTTCGCTCATCTCAATTTGATGAATCTCACAATCTGGAAATGCTTCATGTACGTATTGCCAAGCGATAGCATCCTCTCTAATATCGAATATCGGCATGATAATCTTGTTGCCGACTTGCAGGAAATTGATGTAAGCCCAATTAAGGTCTGTACGTGGCGAAGACACCTTATCTGCAAATCGCATCTCTGTAACCTCAAAACCATACTTTTCAAGGATACATCGGATGGCTGCCGCTTCTTCCGGGTATTCATCCCCATGATTACCCATTAGAATACGATTGCCTCCACACCATTTGACAAACCCATCGGAATGTCCATACTTGTCTGTGCCACGGGCATTAAAGTCACCGTGCATCGTCCAAGGGATTATAATCGCAGGATGCCCCAACTCCGACTCCAACTCAGCTTTGAACACAGCGTCACCTTTCTCTTTACCATTCTCTGTGAACACCTTATCCGTCATCACTATATATGGTCCGCATGGCACCATATTTCCTCCATCAATGATCAGCTTAGTAGAACGGCAGTTTATCCCCATCCCACGCAGTACGGTAGTGCATTCAGTTCTTGTCTCAGCATCCTTTGGATCGCTGCTTCTCATCAGATAGTCAGGATAATATTGGTACTTCAAAAACTCATTCTCGCCCAACTGGATAGGCATATAGTCGCGAGCCCAATAATCACGGGTACATTTCAACTCAATCGGTTTCATGCCGCAGTCCCTCAGAAGATTGGTCAGGCGTTGATAAAATTCCGGATGTCCTTCCTCTTTGTCCCTCAACCATGGCGATAGATGGATTTCATTTGTTTCACTGTCATGTAGCAACCGGTCACACCGCACATATCTGTACCGTTTATCCTTAAAGGTGGTAAACTCTTCATGTAATTTCTCCCGTTCCGGATGCGACAGGTATTCTCCAAGTATATAATCCACTTTTCTTTCGATCGTCTGTTTGCCGGTCAGAAGATTCAATCTGGGTTTGCAGATATATCCGACCATCCCGTTATTGCGCTCTACAAGAGAAGGAAAATTATCATCCTGTTCTAAGGCACGGTGGAGCCTGAACAGCTCGGCACAAGCCCACGGCCCTTCTAACATTTCGTTTCCATCCTCGCTGATTAACTGACGGATTAGAATGCCTCCAAAGTAAGAGCTGTCATCCAATACGTATTTCTTTGCGTTTCTTCCGGTGGTATCGGTCTTGTCCTTTTTACAGATCTCACTTGGAAAATTTAAATCGATACCCCCAAAATCATTCACATACCAACACAAAGAGTCTGAAATGCGGGGATGGGTGATAATGTCTTGATGATGCTTATTATAGAAGTAAAACTCGATTTCTTTGAAAAGATAGATTTTTTCTCCTTTTTGTATCGCGAAATCTCCAAACAACAGTCTGGCTATCTGGGTAAACCGCGACTCTATCTCTGCTGCACTCATATCTGCATTCAGCGACATTGACTTTTTGAGTTTTGCTATCATATTCTTAATATTAGAGCCTGTTTGAATTTTAAAGTCTGATATTGAAAGAGAGTTCCTTCTTTCCGTAAAAATGATTGTTTTTAAGTTACCACACTTGACATAATTATGTATTCGACGGATTTGGAAGGAACACAGTGGCAAAGTTATGGAGAAATCTTGAACTTGCAAGAAAGTGAAAACATAATTTGCGGTGCGCGATGGGAAGGCCGCCTACTTTCTGGCCAGATATTTGAGGGAGCTTTTCTCTCAAGGGAAAACACTTTTTTATTTTGCCGTTGTAGAATCCCGCAGATTATCGCTATCTTTGCATGGTACTATTTATTAAGAAGAGAATTATGGAAGCAACTACTTTGACCCCCACCCAGCAACATTTGCTGAAACTCTTCTCGTTCGACCAAAGCGAATCCTACGCACGAGAGATACAGGAAGTGCTGACCCGCCATTTCCAAGAGAAACTGGACAAAGAGGCAGACCGGCTATGGGACGAAGGCATACTTGACCAACAGCGGCTGGACGAACTGCACCACGAAATGCTGCGCAGGGTTTGACGTGCCTCCCTTATGAAACTGCCCTCCAAACATATCGCCCTCGTAGTGGTCCTCTCGTTGGCCGCTATCTTCGCCTACCAGGTGTATTGGCTGGTGAACCTCTACCGCACGCAGTGCCGGGCGGCGGAGCACGACATCGCGGAAGCCATGCGCCTGAGCGACTACAACGAACTGGTGCTGCGCATCGGGCGGATGAGGCAGGATTCACTGGGGCAGCACGGCGAAGTGAGTGTCTCCGCCGGATATAACCAGAAGACGCCCTACG
>CALUOU010000024.1 GCA_944322335.1 uncultured Bacteroides sp. | reverse complement strand
GCTTATTTTTGTCCTCAATAAGAGAAACGGTGAAGAGACCGGTGCGCGGATCTTCCGAAATTCCTTTTTTAATAAGAATAGATATGAGACAACTGCTATTGAAAATCTGTCAGTCTGCCCGTGCGCAGGCTGTGCGTGGCATGGCCGGAACCGGCATGGGGCTGTTGCTGTGTGTGACCTTGTTGGCCTGCGGCAAGGCGGCTGCACAAGAGTCGGCGGAATGGAAACTGGTGTGGAGCGATGAGTTCAACCGTGACGGACGGCTGGACTCTACCGTGTGGAACTATGAGAACGGCTATGCCCGAAACGAAGAGGCGCAATGGTATCAGCCCGACAACGCTTATTGCAAGGATGGAAAACTCGTCATAGTAGCCCGCAAGGAAACAGGCCGCAAGAATCCGCTGTACGAAGCGGGCAGCCAGGACTGGCGCAAAAAGCGGGAATACATCGAATACACTTCTTCATCGGTCACCACGGCCGGAAAGAAAGAATTTCTCTACGGTCGCATGGAGGTGCGCGCCAAGATCCCGACTGCAGGCGGAGCCTGGCCGGCCATTTGGTTGCTGGGAAGCGGAATGGACTGGCCGTCGTGCGGCGAGATAGACATTATGGAGTATTATCGCATCAAAGGCGTGCCGCACATCTTGGCTAATGCCTGCTGGGGCACCGACCGGCAATGGGAAGCCAAGTGGGATAGCCAGGCGACTCCTTTTACTCATTTTACCGACCGTGATCCGCAATGGGCGGATAAATTCCACCTATGGCGCATGGACTGGGACGAGACATCCATCAAGCTTTACTTAGACGACGAGCTGCTAAACGAGATCCCGTTGAGCGAGACTGTGAACGGCTCGTTGGGTAAAGGAACCAATCCTTTCAAGAAGCCGCAATATATCCTGCTCAACCTGGCTCTGGGAGGCATCAACGGAGGTCCGGTGGACGATGCGGCCATGCCGATGGTGTACGAAATAGATTATGTCCGCTTCTATCAGCTTGCCAAATAAGCATTTTGACCGAAATATCCTCCTTATTTGAATCATTTGTGCACCTTCTTTTTCTGAATAACTCTTATCTTTGCAAAAAACATTGCACAATTGCATAATAACTGGTATCATGAGAACAGGAAAAGTTTGGTGGCTGCTTTTGATAGGAGCCTTGCTGTTGCCGGCACAGGTGTCGGCCAAGCAGAAAAAGGAAAGAGAAAAAACAGACCGTGAAGTATGGTGCGACATGATGTACCGGATGGCTGCCCCGGTACTGAGCAACATGAGTGAAGGCAAGCTGCAAGAAAACATGCTGGTGGAGCTAAGTCCGACTTGGGACGGCCGCGACAAACGAGTGACCTATATGGAATGCTTCGGCCGTCTGATGATGGGGCTGGCACCGTGGCTGTCCTTGCCCGATGACGACACTTCAGAAGGGGCGCAGCGCAGGCAGTTGCGTGAATGGGCGCTGAAGAGCTATGCGCAGGCTGTGGATCCCAATGGAAAGGACTACCTGCTCTGGCGCAAAGAAGGGCAGCCGCTGGTAGACGCCGCTTTTTTGGCTTCCAGTTTTCTGCGGGGATTTGATGCGTTGTGGGTGCCGCTGGACAGTGTGACCAAGCGGCGCTATATAGAAGAGTTCACCCAATTGCGGCGGGTGGATCCGCCTTACACCAATTGGCTGCTGTTTTCAGCCACGGTGGAATGTTTCCTGAAGAAGGCTGGCGCTAAGGCCGACACTTACCGTATTAACTCAGCCTTGCGCAAGATAGACGAATGGTATGTGGGCGACGGCTGGTACAGCGACGGGCCGAGTTTCGCTTTTGATTATTATAACAGCTTCGTGCTTCACCCTATGTATGTGGAGTGTGAGGAAGTGGTGACCAACGGGGGCAAACGCGGTGAGTGGAACCACCCTGCCCATAAATTCCAGCAGGGGGTGAAACGCATGCAACGGTATGGAGTTATCCTGGAACGTTTGATTTCGCCCGAAGGGACTTTTCCCGTATATGGCCGCTCCATCACTTATCGCAGCGGTGTGCTGCAGCCTTTGGCTCTATTGGCCTGGCGTGGCTGGCTGCCTCAGGAGCTTCCTGAAGGGCAGGTGCGCACGGCCATGACGGCTGTGCTGAAACGCATGTTTGGCGACAACCGCAACTTCAATGAAGAAGGTTTTCTTACCTTGGGCTTTAACGGACGGCAGCCTGAGATTTCTGATGTATATACCAACAACGGCAGCCTTTATCTGGCTTCGGTGGCCTTTCTTCCTTTAGGGCTTCCGGCCGATCATCCGTTCTGGACCGATGCTTCTCAGCCTTGGACTTCAAAGAAGGCTTGGGAAGGGGAGGAATTTCCGCGCGATCACGCTTTTCACGAATAAAATGAAGGGAGGAAACAAGCCATGGAAAAACTACATTTAATACAAAACTGCCGACTGATGCGGCAGGTGGGCTGTTGGATGGGCGTTCTGCTGATGGGCAGCCTTTCCCTACAGGCTCAGACAATTTTGGCACAACCCAAGGTCACATTGGTGGAAGTGGGCGATGGGTACAGCCAGACTTCGGTCAATACCGCTGTGTTTCGCAACAGTTCCCTGACGACGCATGGAGACGAACAATACATCTGTTATTATGATGCGGAAGGGTGTCTGGTGTTGGGCAAACGCAAGCTGGACTCTGATCAGTGGATCTTGCATAGGACTCAGTATAAAGGCAATGTGAGAGACGCGCACAATGTCATCAGCATGGCACTTGACGGAGAAGGCTACCTGCATGTGGCTTTTGACCATCACGGGCATCCGCTGAACTATTGTCGCAGTGTGGAGCCTTATTCCTTGGAATTGAGTGAAAAACAGCCCATGATAGGCATGGATGAAAACGATGTCACCTATCCTGAATTTTATCCCCTTTCCGGCGGGGACTTGTTGTTTGCCTATCGTTCCGGCGCTTCGGGGCGGGGCAACCTGGTGTTGAACCGTTACGACTTGAAGAACCATCGCTGGGAGCGGGTGCAGGATGTGCTGATAGACGGCGAGGACAAACGGAACGCTTATTGGCAGCTCTACGTGGACGAGCAGGGAACGATCCATCTGTCATGGGTGTGGCGCGAGACGTGGCATGTGGAGACCAACCATGACCTGTGTTACGCCCGCTCTTACGACAACGGGGTGACCTGGCAGAAGGCTGACGGCGAGAAATACGATTTGCCTATCCGCCTGGACAATGCTGAGTATGCATGCCGCATTCCTCAAGAATCGGAACTGATCAATCAGACCAGCATGAGCGCTGACGCCGAAGGAAATCCTTACATTGCTACGTATTGGCGAAGCCCGGACAGCGACGTGCCGCAATATCGCATTGTCTGGCACGATGGCGAGAAGTGGTGCGGCAGGCAAGTGTCTGACCGCAAGACGCCCTTTTCTCTAAAGGGAGGGGGCACTAAAATGATTCCCATCGCCCGTCCGCGCATTGTGGTGGACGGGAAGAAGGTTTTTTATGTGTTCAGGGATGAGGAGCGAGGCAGCAAGGTCTCTTTGGCATATGCTTCGGATGTGGAGAATGGAGGCTGGCAGGTGTTTGACCTGACGGATTTTCCTGTGGATGCCTGGGAGCCTTCGCACGATGCCGAGCTGTGGAAGAGCCGCCGTCGTCTGCACTTGTTTGTGCAGCGCACGAAGCAGGGCGACGGTGAACGCTCTGTGGATTTTCCGCCGCAGAAGGTGTTTGTGCTGACGGTGAACGAATGACCAGGCGGCATAGATTCTATAACAAACATACAAATCTAAATAACAACTTAAAAATCAATCATTATGAACCATGCAGCAGCATTAACATGGATGGGAGCGGCAGCCTTCTGTTTGAGCGTCGCTTCTTGTTCTGAGCAACCGAAAGGCCCGAATGCCGAGGAAGTGGTTGCACTTATTCACAAAGTAAACCGCCACTGGCAGGAGACGAATCCCGAACACGGACGCTCTTTCTGGGACAATGCGGCCTATCACACCGGCAACATGGAAGCCTATTTCCTGACGGGCGACACGGCTTATTACAATTATTCGGAAGCGTGGGCGGAGCACAATGAATGGAAGGGTGCCAAAAGCGACAACAAGGAGGACTGGAAATACAGCTATGGAGAGTCGGATGACTATGTGCTGTTCGGCGATTACCAGATCTGTTTCCAGACGTATGCAGATTTGTACACCGTGAAGCCTGATTCTCAGAAGATAGCCCGCGCGCGGGAAGTGATGGAGTATGAGATGAGCACGGACAAGCATGATTATTGGTGGTGGGCTGACGGCCTGTATATGGTGATGCCTGTCATGACCAAGCTGCATAAGCTGACCGGCAACCCTCTCTACCTGGAGAAGCTGCACGAATACTGGCAATATGCCGACAGCCTGATGTATGACACCGAAGCCTGCCTTTATTACCGTGACGGAAAATATGTTTATCCCACGCACAAGACCGTGAACGGGAAGAAGGACTTCTGGGCGCGGGGCGACGGCTGGGTGCTGGCCGCATGGGCGAAAGTGCTGGGTGACCTGCCTCAGGACAATGTCTACCGGAAGGAGTATGAAAGCCGTTATGAGGCGATGGCCAAGGCAGTGGCCGCTTGCCAGCAGCCGGAAGGATACTGGACGCGCAGCATGCTGGATCCCGAACATGCTCCCGGTCCTGAGACCAGTGGAACAGCCTTCTTTACGTATGGACTGTTGTGGGGCATGAATAACGGCTATCTGGACAAGGCGGTCTACGAGCCGGTAGTGATGAAAGCATGGAACTATCTGACCACAGTGGCTTTGCAGCCTGATGGCAGTGTTGGCTATGTGCAGCCCATCGGCGAGAAAGCCATTCCCGGACAGGTGGTTGACGCTCATTCTACCGCCAATTTTGGCGTGGGCGCTTTCTTGCTGGCCGCGTGCGAAATGGTTCGTTATCTTGAGAATCCTGCCAATAATGAATAAAGAGCCGGATGCATTTCTCCGACAGGAAAACGCAAACGGCAGAAAATGAAAAATACTAAAAGAGAAGGAATCATGAGAAGCATTCTGAAACGGATGGCAGGTGCGGCCTGCTTGTTGCTGGCAGGTATCTTGCCGGCGGTGTCCCAGCAGAAAGCTGTGGAAGAGAAAGACCTTGCGGCATACCTTTTTGTCTATTTCACAGGGAATCATATCAGTGAGGAAGCCGTTTGTTTTGCGGTCAGCATGGACGGCTATTCCTATTGGGCCTTGAATGGGGGAAAACCTGTGCTCGACTCGAAAGTGATCAGTTCGACGGGAGGCGTGCGCGACCCGCACATCCTGCGTTGCGAGGACGGGAAGACTTTTTATATGGTGATGACGGATATGGTGTCCGGCAACGGATGGGACTCCAACCGCGCCATGGTGATGCTGAAATCTACGGATTTGGTCAACTGGACACACACGGTGGTCAACATGCAGAAACGGTATGAAGGACAGGAGCAGCTGAAGCGCGTGTGGGCTCCGCAGACTATCTACGATCCGGAAGCCGGAAAATACATGGTGTACTGGTCTATGCAGTATGCCGGAGGACCGGACGTGATCTATTATGCATACGCCAATGCGGACTTTACGGATCTGGAAGGTGAGCCGAAGCCGCTCTTTATTCCGGAAAACAAGTTGTCGTGCATTGATGGGGATATTGTATATAAGGATGGTGTCTTCCACTTGTTTTATAAGACGGAAGGGCACGGGAATGGCATCAAGGTGGCTACGACACGTTCGCTGACTTCCGGCCAGTGGAAAGAGGAGCCCGATTATAAGCAGCAGACGAAAGAGGCAGTGGAAGGGGCAGGCACGTTTAAGCTGATCGGACAGGATAAGTACATCCTGATGTATGATGTCTATATGAATGGACGCTACCAGTTTACGGAAACAACCGATTTACAGCATTTCAAGGTGATAGACAACGAGGTGAAGATGAACTTCCATCCGCGTCACGGCACCATTATCCCCATCACACGGGACGAACTGCTGCGCGTCACGGAGAAATGGGGCAAGCCGGCAGAGCTGGGGGGATTGCCCAACAATCCGGTGCTGCCAGACTTTCATGCCGACCCTGAAATCTTGTATTCCAAGCAGACGCAGAAGTATTACATCTACTCCACCACTGACGGTCAGCCGGGGTGGGGAGGATGGTACTTCACGGCTTATTCTTCCACAGACCTCAAACATTGGACCTATGAGGGAGTGATGCTTGACCTGAAATCCGAACAGGTTCCTTGGGCGGACGGAAACGCTTGGGCGCCTTGCATAGAAGAAAAGAGGCAAAAGGACGGATCCTATAAATATTACTTCTATTACAGTGGCAATCCCAAACAAGGCGGAGGCAAACAGATCGGTGTGGCTGTGGCAGATTCGCCGGTCGGCCCTTTTACCGATTTAGGGCATCCCATTATCACAGACTCCCCCACGGGAGGCGGGCAGCAGATTGACGTGGATGTGTTTACGGATCCTGTTTCGGGAAAGTCTTACTTGTATTGGGGAAATGGCTATATGGCCGGTGCGGAGCTGGATAAAGACATGCTCTCTGTCAAGAAGAAGACTATCAAGGTGTTGACTCCTGAAGGCGGCACGCTGGAGGATTATGCTTACCGGGAGGCTCCTTACGTGTTTTACCGCAACGGAGTGTACTATTTCCTGTGGTCGGTGGATGACACGGGCAGTCCCAATTATCATGTGGCATACGGAACATCAGATTCGCCGCTGGGACCTGTCAAGGTGGCTGAAAAGCCTGTCATACTGAAGCAGGATCCGGCTAAGGAAATTTACGGTACGGCTCACTGCGCGGTGGTGAATTTGCCAGGCACGGACGAGTGGAGGATTGTTTATCATCGCATCCATAAGTGGTTCCTGAAGCAGGATCCGGGAGTGCACCGCGAAGTGTGCATTGATGCGCTGGAGTTTAATCAGGACGGAAGCATCGAGCCTGTGACTGTCATGAATTAATGTTTGGTATTTAATGTTATAAAAATATAAATGATGAGACTGATATCAATGTTGTGTTTAGGAGCTTTGGCGGGTGCCGCCATGGCTCAACAGGCGGTAGTGAAAGGACCTGACGGCAAATTGCAAGTGGAGGTTGCGTGTCTGGCTGACGGAAAGCTGGTTTATACGGTGACCTACGATGGCGAGACCATGTTGGAGGCTTCTCCCTTGGGACTGCAGACCAATGCCGCCGATTTCTCGAAGGGATTGAAACTGACTGGTCAGGAGGTGAAAAGTCTGGATCAGACATATGACCAGTCGCGGATTAAAGCTTCGCGTGTCCGTTATGTGGCCAATGAGTTGAATTGCTCTTTCCAGAATGCTGATGGTCATGAAATGAAAGTGACTTTCCGCGTGAGTGACAACGACGTGGCTTTCCGCTATTCCTTGCCCAAACTGGGTGAGACGGCCAGTATCCGTGTGATGGCTGAAAAGACAGGTTTCCGTTTTCCTGAAGGGACAACAACATTCTTGACTCCTCAAAGCGACCCTATGATAGGTTGGAAACGGACAAAACCCAGTTATGAGGAGGAATACAAGGCTGATGCGCCGATGAGCGACAAGTCGCAATACGGACATGGCTACACCTTTCCCGGCCTGTTCCATGTCGGGGAAAACGGATGGGTGCTGGTCAGCGAGACCGGTGTTGACAGCCGTTATTGCGCTTCCCGTCTGAGCGATGCGCAAGACGGGCTTTATACAGTGGCTTTCCCCATGCCGGAAGAGAACAATGGAAATGGAACCGTTGAGCCGGCTTTCTCGCTGCCGGGAAGCACTCCTTGGCGCACGCTGACTGTAGGCAATTCTCTGAAACCGATTGTAGAGACCACCGTGCCATGGGACGTGGTGGAGCCGCGTTATGAGACCAGCCAGACTTATCGTCCCGGTCGAGGCACGTGGAGCTGGATTGTATGGCAGGATGCAAGCATCAACTATGAAGACCAGGTGAAATTCATCGATCTGGCATCGGATATGGGATATGAGTATGTGCTGATTGATAACTGGTGGGATACGAACATCGGACATGAGCGCATGGAGGAACTGATTGATTATGCCCACAGCAAAGGGGTGGATGTTTTCCTGTGGTACACTTCCTGCGGCTATTGGAACGACATTGAGCAGGGGCCGACCAACCGCATGGATAATCCCATTGTCCGCAAGAAAGAGATGAGATGGCTGAAGGAGCAAGGTGTGAAGGGGTTGAAAGTTGACTTCTTCGGGGGTGACAAACAAGAGACTATGCGCTTGTATGAGGCCATATTGAGCGATGCAGACGACCACGGACTGATGGTCATCTTCCACGGATGCACGTTGCCGAGAGGATGGGAGCGGATGTACCCTAACTATGTGGGAAGCGAGGCTGTGCTGGCTTCTGAGAATCTGATCTTTAACCAGCATTTTTGTGACAACGAGGCTTTTAATGCCTGTCTGCATCCTTTCATCCGCAATGCGGTGGGCTGCATGGAGTTTGGAGGAGTGTTCCTGAACAAACGCCTCAACCGCACCAACGATGGAGGAACGGTCCGGCGGACGACTGATGTGTTCCAGCTGGCGACGGCTGTTCTCTTCCAGAACCCTGTTCAGAACTTTGCCATTACGCCCAATAACCTGACGGATGCTCCGAAGGTCTGCATTGACTTTATGAGGCAAGTGCCGACAACTTGGGATGAAACCCGTTTTATCGACGGCTATCCTGGCAAGTATGTGGTGCTGGCGCGCCGTCATGGGGATGAATGGTATGTGGCTGCTGCCAATGCTACGGGCGAGCCTTTGGAACTGGAGCTGGAGCTGCCGCAACCCGCAGGGAAGACAGTCTTCCTTTACAACGACGACAAGCAGCTGCAGCCTGTTGTGCAGGAAGTGGCCGTGAAGCCTGGCCGCCCGTTGAAAGTCACTGTTCAGTCTCAAGGCGGGGCTGTACTGCGTTATATTGGAGCGAAATAACCCTCTTTCAAAGTAAAATGACAAATGAGAAATATATCTAAACATCTTTTATTGTTGTCCTTGCTGTTTATATGGATGACAAAGCCTGCTCAGGCTAAAGTGGATCACGTGACGGATGCTCCGGATTCGGTTTATCTTTTTGCTTATTCCCATGCTGATGGGGTGACTGGTTTGCGTATGGCATGGAGTGCGGACGGAATACAGTGGATGTCTGTCGGCAATGGCTATGACTATGTGCGTTGTGATTTTGGCCCGTGGGGCAGTGAGGTGGGGAAACGCATGTATAGCCCCATGCTGTTGCAGGATGTGAAAGACAATCTCTGGCACTGTTTGTGGCTTACTTCTGCCACTGGGCAGGTGATGGCGCATGCCGCTTCTGAAGATTTGCTGACTTGGGGAGCACAGAGCTATTTCTATCCGAAAGACAGAGGCCAATACCAGCCTGCTGTAGCCCGTCCGGCACGTCAGCAGAAGATCAGTCTGGATGGTGTGGAACAGAGCGGTTGGGTGCAACGAGTTCCGTATGCTTTGGTGGAAAGCCTGAGCCATTATGCTGACCATCGTCGCTACAGAGACCAGCTCCACGGAGAGCAGGCTGCACAAGATCCCGTTCGTTTTGGCGGACTGAAGTCGGTTAAGGCGGATATTACTGTGCATACCGGACAGGCTAAGGAAATCAGCAGTCATTTGATCGGGATTTTCTTTGAGGACATTAATTATGGCGCTGATGGAGGTCTTTATGCAGAGTTGGTGCAAAACCGCGACTTTGAGTATTCATCGGCCGACCGGGGCGATTGGAACAGCGGTTATGCTTGGGAGGTGGCAGACGGTCAAGGCGGAAAAACTGCGCCCGTTGTTGCTACGGAAGACCCCATTCATGTCAACAATGCCCATTATGCGGTTTTGAATGTGCGTCAGCCTGGTGTCTCATTACGGAACGGCGGTTTTGACGGCATTGTTTTGAAGCGAGGTGAAAAGTATGATTTCTCCCTTTTCGGTCGTGTTCCTCAGGGCAGCAAGGGTGGAAAGATAAAAGTAAGCCTGCTCAATAAGAATGGTGAGGAGATAGCCCAGACTTCGGTCACTGTTTCTTCCAAGACTTGGAAACAACGTAAGGCTGTGCTGACGGCCAAGGCAGATGTGCAGGATGCGGTACTTTGCCTCCAGCCGCAAACGGCAGGAACTTATCATTTGGATATGATTTCGCTCTTCCCCCGCCACACGTTCAAAGGGCGTAAGAACGGATTGCGTGCAGACTTGGCACAGGCTTTGGCTGATTTGCACCCTCGGTTTGTCCGTTTCCCCGGCGGTTGCGTGGCGCATGGCAATGGGTTGGACAACATCTATGACTGGAAGGGTTCTATCGGACCGTTGGAAGCCCGTAAACCGTTGAGCAACCTTTGGGGGTATCACCAGACTCGTGGATTGGGCTATTTTGAGTATTTCCAATTCTGTGAGGATATTGGTGCAGAACCTGTTCCTGTGGTAGCTGCCGGTGTGCCTTGCCAGAACTCAGGCCGTTGCAGCCATTATGGAAATGACGAACTCCATTGCAACGGACAGCAATTGGGTTTGCCCATGGAAGAAATGCCTGCTTATGTGCAGGATGTATTAGACCTGATAGAGTATGCCAATGGTGATGCCCGCCGGACGGAGTGGGGCAAAAAACGTGCGGAGGCAGGACATCCCGAACCTTTCAACCTGAAGTTTATCGGCATTGGAAACGAGGATCTGATAACATCGGTGTTTGAGGAGCGTTTCACTATGATTTACAATGCTGTGAAAGAGAAATATCCTGAAGTGACGGTGATCGGAACGGTAGGCCCTTTCTACGAAGGGACAGATTACAACGAGGGATGGGAATTGGCTTCGAAGCTGCAATTGCCTATGGTGGATGAGCACTATTATGTATCCCCCGGCTGGTTCATACATAATCAGGATTATTATGACCGTTATGACCGTAAGAAATCGAAGGTTTATCTGGGTGAATACGCCTCCCATCTGTCTGGCCGCCCCAACAATATGGAGACCGCTTTGTCGGAAGCGCTTTACCTGACGGCTGTGGAAAGAAACGCCGATGTGGTGACCATGACATCTTACGCTCCCTTGCTGGCCAAGGAAGGACATACCCAATGGAATCCGGATCTTATTTATTTCAACAATGCCGAGGTGAAGCCAACAACTGACTATTACGTGCAGCAGATGTATGGGCAGAACGCGGGCACACACTATCTTGCTTCTACGGTCAGTCTGGATAACGGAGCTGATGGGGTGAAGAAACGGATCGGAGTCTCAGTGGTGAAGGATGAGCAGACCGGTGACCATATAGTGAAGCTCGTAAACATGCTGCCGGTGGAAGTGGCCGCTGATGTGACGCTGGAAGGTGTGGTCTTCCATCAGCCTGCTGCTATAAAAACAGTGCTTTCAGGCACTCCCGCTGATAAGGAAGCCCGTCCGGCAACAGAAGCATTTGAGTTGAAAGGAAATCAGTTCCCTTATACGATGCCCGCTTATTCGTTTACAGTGATTCGTATAAAAGACAATTTAAGTGAATGATGAATATGAAAATATGTGCGTTTCTTCTCGCTGCTCTTGTAGCTGGCGGTGTGTCGGCTCAGAGGCAGTCAGATATTCATTCAGGATACCCCATTACGCCTGTGCCTTTCACATCGGTGAAAGTGACAGACAGTTTTTGGGGGCAGCGTCTGAAAGCCAGCCGGGAGGTGACGATCCCATTGGCATTCAGCAAGTGTGAGGAGACTGGCCGTTATGAGAACTTTGTAAAGGCCGCCCATCCCAGTGAAAATTACAAAGTGGAAGGATTCTCCTTCGATGATACGGATGTGTATAAAACCATTGAAGGCGCCAGCTATCTGCTTCAGACCTATCCGGATAAGCAGCTGGAAAAGTATATTGACAGCGTGTTGGTTATAGTGGCTGCCGCTCAAGAACCTGACGGCTATCTTTATACGGCTCGTACAATGAATCCCAAACACCCTCACGAATGGGCCGGCCCGGAGCGTTGGGTGGCTGTGGAGAATCTCAGTCATGAGTTCTACAACCTAGGACACATGATTGAGGGAGCTGTCGCTTACTATCAGGCTACCGGCAAGCGCAACTTTTTGGATATAGCCATCAAGTATGCGGACTGCGTGTGCGAGGCCATAGGCGATGGTCCGGATCAGAAACGTCTGGTGCCTGGCCATCAGATTGCTGAAATGGCATTGGTGCGTCTCTATCTGGTGACGGGGGATGAGAAGTACCTGAAGCAAGCTAAGTTCTTCTTGGACGCACGAGGCTATACCAGCCGTCGTGATGCTTACAGTCAGGCTCATAAGCCTGTCTTGGAGCAGGATGAGGCAGTAGGCCATGCCGTGCGCGCCACATACATGTATGCGGGAATGGCCGATGTGGCGGCTGTCACGGGTGATACTGCTTACATTCATGCTATTGACCGCATTTGGGACAACATTGTGAGCAAGAAGCTCTACATCACTGGCGGAATCGGCGCTCGTCATGCTGGCGAGGCGTTTGGAGACAATTATGAGTTGCCCAACCTCTCGGCTTACAACGAGACATGCGCTGCCATTGGCAATGTGTTTGTCAATTATCGGCTTTTTCTGCTGCACGGTGAGGCTAAATATTTCGACGTCTTGGAGCGTACCCTTTATAACGGGCTGATTTCAGGTGTCTCATTAGATGGGGGATCATTCTTCTATCCCAATCCGTTGGCTTCCACGGGCGGTTACAGCCGGAAACCATGGTTCGGCTGTGCATGTTGTCCGAGCAACATTTGCCGTTTCATCCCTTCTTTGCCGGGATATGTATATGCGGTGAAAGGTGATCAAGTCTATGTGAACCTGTTCCTGTCTAACCGGGCTGAATTGCAAGTCGGCAAGAAAAAGCTGGTGCTGGAGCAGGAAAGCGGTTATCCATGGAACGGAGATGTCCGTGTGAAGGTGTCCAAAGGTAATTTGCCGTTCACGATGAAGATCCGCATTCCGGGATGGGTGCAGGGCAAAGCAGTGCCCAGCGACCTTTACGCTTATGCTGACGGACAGAAGCTTGGCTATCGCGTGACGGTAAATGGCGAGGAAGTGTCAGGCGGCTTGGATAAAGGCTACCTGAGCATTGCCCGTAAGTGGAAGAAAGGAGATGTGGTGGAAATCCATTTCGACATGGAGCCTCGGATTGTGAAAGCCAATGAAAAGGTGGCTGCCGACCGAGGACGGGTGGCTGTCGAGCGCGGTCCGATCGTGTATTGTGCGGAATGGCCGGACAACGATTTCAATGTGCACAATATTCTGTTGAACCAGCACCCCACCTTCCAAGTGGAAGAAAAGCCGGATCTGCTCTATGGCCTCAACACCCTTTCCACGCAGGTGCAAGTGCTGAGCTATGACAATGCCGGCAAGCTGGCTCTTCGGGATGCGAAGCTGACGCTGATCCCTTACTATGCTTGGGCGCATCGAGGTGAAGGAGACATGGAGGTCTGGCTGCCCATTTCGGTAGGCGCTTCTTCGGCAACGGAAGTGGAAGCGGAAAAACAGGAAGACAACGGTTTTTTCCGCCAATGAGGCATTTGTGAGAAGGGAAAGTTCATTTTTACTTATTTTTCTACTATATTTGAATGATTTTTCCCTCTTTTGCTACTAATTTTCATTTATCTTTGTAGCGGCATGGCCAGAGCGAGAAGGCCATGCCGCTTAATGTATCAAACAAAAAACATGTTATCATGAAGAAACAACTCATCACAGGACTGTTTGCCGCCTTAGCGGTTACGGCAGGAGCACAGTCTTTCAAGGAGTGGCAAGACCCGGAGGTCAATGCCGTGAATCGTGCGCCTATGCACACTAATTATTTTGCTTACGAGTCAGTAGAAGCGGCAGTCAGAGGGGACAAGGCAAGCTCTGCCAATTATCTCTCCATGAATGGCACTTGGAAATTCTTCTGGGTGAAGGACGCTGATGACCGTCCCACTGATTTTTATAAAGTGGGCTACAACGACCGTGGCTGGGACAATTTTGCTGTGCCTGGCATGTGGGAAATCAACGGTTATGGCGATCCCATTTATGTAAATGTCGGTTACGCCTGGCGTAACCAATTCAGAAACAATCCGCCGGAAGTGCCTGTCGCTAACAATCATGTAGGATCTTATCGCCGCGAGTTTGTCATTCCGGCATCTTGGAAAGGCAAGGACATCATCGCCCATTTTGGCGCAGTGGCTTCCAATATGTATTTGTGGGTCAACGGCCGTTATGTAGGCTATAGTGAGGACAGCAAGCTGGAAGCCGAGTTCAACTTGACCTCTTACCTGAAACCCGGACAGAAAAACCTGATCGCTTTCCAAGTGTTCCGCTGGTGTGACGGCACTTACTTGGAAGATCAGGACTTCTTCCGCCATACGGGTGTGGCGCGTGACTGCTATCTCTATGCCCGTGAAAAGAAGCGTATTGAAGATATTCGCGTAACTCCAGATCTGGATGCGGAATATAAAGACGCTACATTGGCCGTAGAGGTAAAGCTGAAAGGGAAAGGCCGGGTAACGTTGAAATTGAAGGACGCTCAAGGAAATGAAGTCTCATCTGCTGCCACACAAGGCGAGCCCGTGACCATGAAAGTCGCCAATCCTAAAAAGTGGACGGCTGAGACCCCTAACCTTTATACACTCTATGCGCAGATGGACGCTTCTCCTGAAGAAGTGATTCCCGTGAAGGTCGGTTTCCGCAAGGTAGAGCAAAAGGGCGGACAGATTCTGGTGAACGGCAAGGCTGTGCTCTTCAAGGGAGCCAACCGTCACGAAATGGATCCTGATGGCGGATCTTATGTCTCTCGTGAGCGTATGAGGGAAGATATATTGCGCATGAAGGAACTCAACATCAATGCCGTGCGCACCTGTCACTATCCCGATGATCCTTATTTCTATGACCTGTGCGACCAGTACGGACTTTACATGGTGGCTGAGGCCAATATCGAGTCTCACGGAATGGGCTACGGCGAAAGCACCCTGGCCAAGCGGGATGACTACAAGAAAGCCCACATGGAACGCAACCAGCGCAACGTACAGCGCAATTTCAATCACCCCAGCATTATTTTCTGGTCTTTGGGCAATGAAGCCGGTTTCGGCCCGAATTTTGAGGAAGCCTACCGTTGGGTGAAGGCTGAAGACCCCAGCCGTCCCGTGCAATATGAGCAGGCTCATGGCAACGAGTTCACCGATGTGTATTGCCCCATGTATGCAGACTACGGCCACATGGAGAACTATGCCAAGCGCACGGATCTGACCAAACCTTTGATCCAATGCGAGTATGCTCATGCCATGGGCAACTCACAAGGCGGTTTCAAGGAATATTGGGATCTTATCCGTAAGTATCCCCACCTGCAAGGCGGCTTTATCTGGGACTTTGTAGACCAGTCCATCCGTTGGGAAGGCAAGAACGGCGTGGAAATTTACGCATACGGCGGTGATTTCAATCGCTTTGACGCTTCTGACATTAATTTCTGCGACAACGGCCTGATCAGCCCTGACCGTGTTCCCAATCCGCATGCTTACGAAGTGGCTTATTTCTACCAGAACATTTGGACGACTCCTGCTAATCTGGAAGCTGGAGAAGTGAATGTCTATAATGAAAACTTCTTCCGTGACCTCTCCGCTTATTATATGGAATGGGAAATCATTGCAAATGGCACTCCTATCCGTTCGGGCCGTGTGGAGAATCTGAATGTGGCTCCTCAGCAGACTGCCAAGATTAAGTTGGATCTGGGCGAACCCTGCAAGTGCGGCAAGGAACGCCTGTTGAACATCACTTACCGTCTGAAGGATCGGGAGGGCATGTTGCCGGCCGGCTTTGCTGTGGCTAAGGATCAGCTGGTGTTGAACCCCTACACAGCCCCTGCCTTGCAGCTGAAGAATGTGGAGACGGCCAATGCCGAGACTGTTGTTCCGCAACTGGAAGAAAACGACTGGGCTTACCTGATTGTGAACGGTGAGGATTTCCGTATGGAATTCAACAAACATTCCGGTTACCTGACCCGCTACTCTGTGGCTGGAACGGAAATGATGGACGAGGATGCCGCTCTGACGCCTAATTTCTGGCGCGCTCCCACTGACAATGACTTCGGCGCTGGCTTGCATCAGAAATTTGTAGCTTGGAAGAATCCGGGCTTGCATCTGACATCTTTCAAATGGGAAACGGCTGACAACCTGATTAAGATTTATGCCGACTATGAGATGAAGGCTGTTTCGGCTAAGCTGAGCCTGACTTACATCATCAACAACAAGGGAGCCATTCAGGTTACTCAGAAAATGACAGCCGATCCGGATGCGAAGGTCACTCCGATGTTCCGTTTCGGCATGCAGATGCAAATGCCGAAGTCTTTCGAGACGGTGGAATACTATGGCCGCGGCCCGATCGAAAACTACTGCGACCGCAACCACTGCACGCCCATCGGCATCTATCGCCAGAGTGTGGATGACCAGTTCTATCCTTACATCCGTCCGCAAGAGACAGGCACCAAGAGCGACATCCGCTGGTGGAAACAGCTGAACGCCGCAGGCACTGGCTTGCAGATTGTGGCTGACGCCCCGTTCTCGGCTTCGGCATTGCACTACACCATCGAGTCGCTGGACGAAGGCTGGTCCAAACAGCAAGGACACTCTCCCGAAGTGGAGAAAGCCGATCTGACAAACCTTTGCATCGACAAGAAGCAGATGGGCTTGGGATGTGTCAACAGCTGGGGCGCATGGCCGTTGCCGGAATATCAGTTGCCTTATGGTGATTATGAATTCACGTTCATCTTGACACCGGTAAGAAACCAGTACTGATCTGTCACTATGCCCGTTATGGTCAAACAATAAAGGTTTGCGAATAAGATCCCATCTATGCGGAAAGAAGAATACGTCCATTCGGGCATGGCGTCGTAGAGGCGCGACTCATCGCGTCTCTACATTTTCGCAAACCCATTTTTCTCATTTAATCATTAATACTTAATACCTATGAAGCCATTCCGAATGAGTGTGCTGCTTCTGTTCCTTTTGGCGGGAAGTTGCATGAGAATGGAGGCGCAGGGGACTGTGGAAGACTATCAGCGTGCGTATGCGCTGAGAGAGAAATTCAGTTCCGGCAAAGTGTTTTATTCCAATGTCGTTCCTCACTGGATCGAGGGAACGCACAAGTTCTGGTACGTGCGTCAGGCACCGGAAGGCCGTTCCTATGTGCTTATGGATGCCGAGAAAGGCAAGAAGACCGACTTGTTCTCCCATCAGCGTCTGGCTGCGGCCTTGGCTGCGGCGCTCCGGAGGGAAGTAAAGCCTGAATCCCTCTACCTGGAGCGTTTGGCTGTGAACAGCCGTATGGACACGCTCCGCTTTGTCTATGGCGGCAGGCGCTGGACATACGCGACCCGCAAAAACCGCCTGACGGACGAAGGCTCGCTGCCCGCTCCCGGCCGGCAACGGCACTGGATGGAGGTGGATGACGAAAAGACGGCGGATCCGGCTGTCTCGCCCGACGGACGTTACGTGGCTTACATCAAAAACCACAATATCTATGTCAAGGAGCAGGCTACGGGCCGGGAGCGTCAGCTCAGTCTGGACGGTGCGCCGGGCAACTATTATTCAGCTTACATCCGCTGGTCTCCTGACAGCAAGAAAGTGGCGGCCTGCAAGATCCGCCCGGCGGAGAAGCGCTACGTTTATTACGTGGAGTCATCTCCTCAGGACCAGCTGCAGCCCAAGCTCCACAAGCAGGAATACGCCAAGCCGGGAGACGAACTGCGCTTCAAGGTGCCTTGCATATACGAAGTGGAAACGGGCAAGGCCATCATCCCTTCCACCGACTTGTTCAGCAGCCAGTATGACCTTTGGGGGCCGGACTGGGACAGGGACAGCCGTGCGGTGACCTTTGAATACAATCAGCGGGGACATCAGGTCTACCGTGTGCTGGAGCTTTCTGCCGAGACCGGGCAAGTGCGCCCGCTCATCGAGGAGACCAGCGACAAGTATGTCAACTATCCGCGCCGCTACCGCTACGACCTGCAGGACGGCCGACACATCATCTGGGCCAGTGAACGCGACAACTGGAACCATCTCTACCTCTATGACCGGACCACCTCCCGTCCCGTCCGTCAGATAACCAAGGGCGAATGGTATGTGCGCCAGGTGGTGAAGGTGGATGAGGAAAACCGATGGATTTATTTCACGGCCAACGGCGTGCAACCCGGTGAAGACCCTTACCTGATCCGTTATTACCGCATAGGCTTTGACGGCAACAACCTGACTTGTCTCACGCCCGACGAAGGCATGCACCAGGCATGGTTCTCTGGCGATATGCGCTATTTGGTGGATGTCTATTCCATGGTGGACAAGGCTCCTGTAGCCGTGTTGCGCGATGCCACGAACGGAAGCGCGTTGGCCACAGTGGAGAAAGCCGACATTTCCCGTCTGGAGGCGGAAGGCTGGAAAGCGCCCGAAGTGTTTGCGGCCAAAGGGCGTGACGGCAAGACAGACATGTGGGGCATCATCATCCGTCCCACCAATTTCGATCCTTCCAGGAAATACCCTGTATTGGAATACATCTACCAAGGGCCTGGTGACCAATACGTCCCCAAGTCGTTCCGGTCTTACGACTGGTATATGAGTTCCATTGCGGAGCTTGGCTTCATTGTAGTCATGGTGGACGGTATGGGCACTTCGTTCCGCTCGCGCTCTTTTGAGAATGTCTGCTACAAGAATCTGAAGGATGCCGGACTGCCCGACCACATCGCCTGGATAAAAGCTGCGGCGGCCAAGTATCCCTATATGGATCTGGATCGTGTGGGCATCTATGGCTGTTCGGCCGGCGGGCAGGAGTCCATGACAGCGGTCCTGTTTCATCCTGAGTTTTACAAAGCGGCTTATTCCGCTTGCGGTTGCCACGACAACCGGATGGACAAGATCTGGTGGAACGAGCTTTGGCTGGGCTATCCTGTGGGCGAGCAATACAAGGAAGGGTCAAACGTAGAGAACGCCCATTTGCTGACCCGTCCGCTCATGCTGGTCGTGGGGGAAATGGATGACAACGTAGACCCGGCTTCCACGATGCAGGTGGTCAATGCGCTGATCAAGGCCAATAAAGACTTTGAGCTGGTAGTCATTCCGGGAGCGCGCCACACCATGGGCGAGGATTACGGCGAGCACAAGCGCTACGACTTCTTCGTCAGGCATCTGATGAATGCGGATCCGCCGAAATGGGAGGATATTAAGCATTAGGTGTGAGTGATTAGTGATTTGTAAACTTAAAAAAAACTACAGTCTATGAAACTTCATTATTTAGGATGTCTGTTGGTGGCGTTGGGCTTGATGTCATGCGGCCAGCAGGCAAAAAAGGAAACATCCGTAGAGATTGTTCCGAAAGGTGTCTGGAACGACACAGACGGAAACTACATCAACGCCCACGGAGGCGGTATCCTTCAGTATGAAGGCAAGTATTATTGGTTTGGCGAACACCGTCCCGCTAAAGGATTTTCTACGGAGGTGGGGGTGAACTGCTATTCTTCTGACGATCTGGGCACTTGGAAATACGAGGGCGTGGCTCTGGCCGTCTCGTCCACACCCGGCGATGAGATAGAGAAGGGCTGCATCATGGAGCGCCCCAAGGTGATCTACAATGCCAAGACTGGCAAGTTTGTGATGTGGTTCCATCTGGAGCTGAAGGATCAGGGCTATGCGGCTGCCCGTGCGGGTGTGGCCGTGAGCGACACGCCTCAGGGACCTTATAAGATGGTTCGTTCCGGACGTGCCAACTCCGGTGTCTGGCCGGAGAACATGACAGAGGAAGACCGTGCCCTCACGGTGACTACCGATGATTTCAAGGAATGGTGGACGCCTGAATGGCGGAAGGCCGTGGAACAGGGACTGTTCGTGCGCCGTGATTTTGAGGGCGGACAGATGTCCCGCGACATGACCCTCTTTGTCGATGAAGACGGGAAAGCCTATCACATCTATTCCTCCGAAGAGAACCTCACTCTCCACATTGCTGAGCTGACCGATGATTACCAGAACTATACGGGCCGCTACATCCGTATTGCTCCTGGCGGTCACAACGAGGCTCCCGCCATCTTCAAGCATGAAGGCACTTACTGGATGATCTGTTCCGGCTGCACAGGCTGGGCGCCTAACGAAGCCCGTCTGTTTTCCGCCCCCTCCATCTGGGGACCGTGGGAACAGCATCCCAGTCCGATGCGTGGTGTGGAAGCGGAGAAGACCTTTGGCGGGCAGAGCACTTACGCCCTTCCCTTGGGCGACGGACGTTACGTGTTCATGGCCGATGTGTGGAAGCCGGACTGTCTGATGTATTCCGGCTACATTTGGCTGCCCGTCACCTTCGGCACCGACGGCATGCCCACCGTGGAATGGCAAGACCGTTGGACGCTGACCCTGTCTCAAGCCGGAAAGGAATGACCCCTCTCTGTTGAATGCAAAAAAAGCGGTACCTTACGCAGGTATCGCTTTTTTGATGTACAAGCCATCGGCCTATACTCTTTAATTCCTTCAAAAGGAGCTCAGTCTATCATCTCAAATCCCGTGTAGGGGATCAATGCCTTGGGGATGCGGATGCCTTCCGGAGTCTGGTTGTTTTCCAGCAGGGCGGCCACGATGCGCGGCAGCGCCAAGGCCGATCCGTTCAGCGTGTGGCATAGCTCTGTCTTTTTCTCTGCCGTGCGGTAGCGGCATTTCAGCCGGTTGGCCTGATACGTGTCAAAGTTGGATACCGAGCTGACCTCCAGCCAGCGTTTCTGCGCTTCGCTATACACCTCGAAGTCGTAGCAGATGGCGGCTGTGAAGCTCATGTCGCCGCCGCAAAGGCGCAGGATGCGGTAGGGCAGCTCCAGCTTCACGAGCAGTCCTTCCACGTGGTCCAGCATTTCCTGGTGGGACTGGCGGCTGTGTTGCGGCGTGTCGATGCGCACCAGTTCCACCTTTGAGAACTCGTGCAGGCGGTTCAGCCCTCTCACGTCCTTGCCATACGAGCCGGCTTCGCGACGGAAACATTCCGTGTAGGCACAGTTCTTGATGGGGAGCTGCTTCTCGTCCAGGATGACATCGCGGTAGATGTTCGTCACGGGCACCTCTGCCGTGGGGATCAGGTAGAGGTCGTCCACTTCGCAGTGGTACATCTGTCCTTCCTTGTCGGGCAACTGTCCCGTGCCGTAGCCCGATGCGGCGTTCACCACCGTCGGCGGCATCACCTCTGTATATCCCGACGCGCGGGCTTCGTCCAGGAAGAAATTGATGAGCGCGCGTTGCAGGCGTGCGCCTTTCCCCTTGTAGACGGGGAATCCGGCTCCTGTGATCTTCACGCCTAAGTCGAAGTCAATGATGTCATATTTCTTGGCCAGTTCCCAGTGGGGAAGGGCGTCCTTAGGCAGTTCCGTTTCCATGCCGCCCATTTTGACCACCAGATTGTCTTCCGCTCCGAAGCCTTCGGGCACTTCCTCGTAAGGCACGTTCGGAATGGTGTAAAGCAGGGCTTGCAGGTCGCTGGCGGCCTGATCCATCTCGGCTTGCAGGCTTTTGTTCACTTCTTTCAGGCCAGCCACTTGGCTTTTGGCGGCTTCGGCTTCTTCTTTCTTGCCTTCTTTCATCAGTCCCCCGATGGTCTTGGAGATGGCGTTCACCTGTGCCAGGTTATTGTCTAAGGTGGCTTGGGCGCTTTTCCGTTTGTTGTTGAGCGCGATCACCTGTCCGATCGTCTCTTTCGCATTGTTGAAATGCTTCTTTTCCAGTCCGCAGATGACCGCGTCTGTGTTTTCTGTGATTTGTTTGATCGTAAGCATATTCCTTATCTGAATTTTGTGATAACCGTAGTGTTTGATGCCGCAAAGATACGCAGAACGGGTGAAAATTGAACATGTTTTGCGGAACTTTTAGGGGGTGTTTCTTTGGAATATCCGATAGGAATGCATATTTTTGTCAATCATAGGGAATCTGATCCTGAAAAAGAACGGATATGGCAGACAAAATGAACAGTCGGCCTGAATTAAACTGAACAGTCATGACTCAACATCAACAACGGATTTTTCTGATGGGTGGAGCAGACCTGGAGATGCGGACCATTGCCAGCTTGCTCCTTCAGCACGGAGAGGACTGCCGCGACGCTTCTTTGTCATGGGACAATGCTGTGCTGAGCAGCTATGCTGAAACGCTGGAACAATACGGCGGACGTTCCGGCTGGCACCTCTATGGCGTTGAGCTTCGTCCCGATTGCCCCCTTCCTGACAATTACACCCTCATTGACCATCACAACCGGCCTTCCGCCCGCCCCACGGCTTTGGAGCAAGTGGCGGATCTCTTGGGCGCTTCTCTGACCCGATATCAACAATTGGTGGCCGCCAACGATGCCGCCTACATTCCCGGCATGCAAGCCTTGGGAGCCATGCCCGAAGAAATAGCCTGCATCCGGGTGGCAGACCGGAAGGCGCAAGGCGTGACGGATGAGGACGAGCGGTTAGCCCTGATTTCGTTGATTGAGGGGACGCGCCGTGAGGGTACGCTCTGGGTGGTCGAAGCCCGCACTTCCCGCTTTTCGCCCATTTGCGACCGCCTTTTCCCATATGACCGTCTGCTGATTCATACTGATGAGGAACTGATGTACTACGGACAGGGTGTCGGCATGCTGGCGTTGCATTTTGCCGATGAAATCCGCCGGGGACGCATGTTTTATGGGGGAGGAGAGAACGGCTATTTCGGAGTGGCGCGCGGAGCCTATCCTTCTGAAACTTTAAGAAACATATCCAGACAGATCCAAAAACTGACCGCTTCATGACGTGCGGCTGCCGCTTTTTATTTTTGGTGCTGCAAAATCAACTTGAAAACCGGGTGAAATGCCGCTGATAAACACGAAATCAGCCTTGGATCTTTCACACTTTCACATTTGCTGAAAGAATTTGATCTTCAGCTGTTTCCGGTGAAACATATCCTTGACGGACCGCCTTCACACAGGTGATGGGTGGTTCGTCAGGTTTTTGATTTTCAGTTGTTTCTGGTGAATGGAACCTTTTTGCAACATCTTTTGCAAAAGATGTTTTGAGCGTGGCTAATCGCGTCTTTACATTTTGCCAGACCGATCCTGTATGGCTATGTAACAGGAATGGACATGTATGAGTAAACCTATGGCAGTAATCCGGCTAAAACGAGTCAATCTGATTTAGGAAACCACAAAACCACATGTGAAGGCAGGCGTGAAAGCGGAATCCCTGTGAATCATTCACCGGATCTTGTTGTTTGTCAGGTTGTTAGGAGTATGGTGAAAGCGTGAAGGCTTCATCTGGAACTTAAATGAAAAAGGGAGAGGACGTGTTGATTTGTCCTCCTCCTCCCTGTTAATTTGTCCTCCTTTGGATGTGCGGACCGTTACGCAAGCTGTATGAAGCACTTCTGTCGCACGCATAAACCGGCCTCCACCGCACGCGTGAGACGGACGGACGGCACGCGTGCGCTGGATGGACAACACGCGTGCGGCAGACGGATGGCACGCGTGCGCTGGAAACGGCTGTGGGGAGAGGCTTGATGGCTGGAATGGAAGGCAAAACGCCCTGCCTCTCCGCGCGGGGAGGGGCAGGGCGCATCGGAAGCGGCGGGGCAAGGCCCTTCGTCCGCAGGGTCATTCATAGAAGGAGAAGGTGATGTCCGGTTCCGCATTGGGGTCGAACTCGCCCTCGTATTTATACTGGCTGTTTTCCGTCCAGAGGTAGTGGGTCACATTCCCGTCCCGATCGGTCTCGGTGGCGATGAGGTGAAGCGGGGGAATGCCCATCAGGCCGGCGTAGTAGAACTGTTCCACCACGTCGAGATCCATGTTGTAGTCGTTGTAAAACCGCATGATGCCGTTTGTCGGCTCGTCGGAATAGGTGTAGGTGTAGACATGCGCTTCGGAAGGGTCTTCGCTGTACCGCCACCAGGCCACGCGCACCAGGTCGCCGTCTTCCCACGTCAGTTCGTGTTCGCGTTCCTCGCGCCCGTCGCTTATGTGCGTGATGTGGCCTTCGGCATCGTAGGTGAAGGTGGTGATGCAGTCATACACCTCATGGTGTACGCTGGCCACGAAGCCCTGTTCGTTGAGCGTGGCGGTCTGTTTCATTCCGTCCTCATCTGCGGTGTAGACATCGGGGGTGCCTTCGGTGTTGTAGTGGAAGTAAGTGAAGTCGTCCGGTGCGGGCGTGACGTTGTAGATGTCATGCTCGATGATGGTGGTCAGGAAACCGCCTTCGTAGACAAATTCCTCGTCATGCAAGGTCTTGAGCGGACGGTCGCCGAACACTCTGGCAATGGGGGAGCTGGCGGCAGGCTCGTCCGGGTCATTCGGGTTTTCCGGATCATCCGGATCATCCGGATTTTCCGGGTCATTGGGTTTTTCTTCTTGTTGGGTGACAGGGTCGTCATCGCCGCAGGAGGCGAATCCCAGAGTCAGGCTGCATACACACAGTATGGCCAATGCAAGGTAATACTTCTTTTTCATCTTAGTAATCATGTTTAGTTAAGCCAATCAATCAAATAAATCCGCGCATTCCTTCATCAGCGTCTGCCATTGGTCACACAGGCTCTGCATGGAGGGGAAGAGGAGGTCGGCACCCGCGTCCAGCAGCACCTGTCCGTCCAGGGGGCCGGTGTTGACGGCTATGGTGAAAATGCCTGCGGCCGCTCCTGCCTGCACGCCGATGGGGGCGTTTTCCACTACGATGGCCTCGTTTGCGGCCACGCCGGCTTTCTCCAACCCCATCAGATAGGGTTCCGGATGAGGTTTTCCGTATTTCACGTCGAAGGCGGTGACCATGTGAGTGCGGTCGAACATGCCGGGGAAATGGTGGGACAGACGGTTGAGCAGGGTGTGCTGGCCGCTGCCGGTCACCAGCACGGGCGTGATGCCCGCCGCCTTCACTTGCTGCAGCAGTTCCCACGCGCCCGGCATCCGCTCCGGTTCGGGATGGCGCGCGAACTCCTCGCTCTTTTCGGCATAGATGGACTGGATGGTATCCGGATCAGCGTCTCTTCCGAACTGGCGTTGGTAGACGATGTTGATGGTCGCGGCTCCCGTGCGCCCTTCGTGCAGGTAGGCTTCCTCGCGGCTCAAGTGCAGGCCGTGACGCGCCATCACGGTGTGCCACGCGTCGGCGTGATAGGGCATGGAGTTGAACAATACGCCGTCCATGTCAAACAATACGGCTTTCAGCCGGAGACGTGCGTAGGAGTGCTGCCGGAGATAATGTGTAATGGATGTTTCAAACATAGTTTCTGTGTCTGCTTTGTTATGGAAATAGTTTCGTGTGAAGTCAGGTTATATATGTAAATTTTTTGAATGTCAGGTTGTTTTTACCCAACTCCTGTAGTGTCGCTTGTTCGGACTGTGTTTGTCGCGCTCCCTGTCTGATCCTCCATTTCGATGCGTTCGAGTCCGGACACCTTGGCCAGGACGAGATCTTTTGTCTCCATGCCCTTCCGGATCAGGCGGCGTACAAATACAGGGTTGTCCACGTGGAAGGAGAGGATGGTCACCCGGTCATCTGTCCACAGTTTCGGGTCTGTGCTTTTGACCACCCGGAACTCCGTTTCGCCTTCACATTCCAGGCAGAGGTGTTTCTCTTCATAGAAGAGCCGTATGCGGGTCTCCTTCTGCAAGTCCGAAGCCTGGAGCTGCCGGATGCCGGGCTGCATGGACTTGCGGTCCGGATCGAGTGTCTTGATCAGCTCATCGTAGTTGCGGTAGCCGAGGTATTTGGCCAGGATGTCAAGCGTGGACAGGCGGGGAGTCGTCTGTCCGCTGACAAATCCGAACATCCGTTTCAGGGTGGTCACCCCTATGGGTTGGTTGGTGGTGGTGCTGCTGGCGATCTCGTAAGACAGGCGTTCGCAGTCCGACGGATACCGGATCTCGTAGCCGAGCCGCATTTCCACCAGGTTTTTAATGACGGGAGACAACATGTTCTCCTCCTTTCTGTAGAGCCTCTCCTTGGGGAGGCTGGTTCTTTTGCGATACTGAAATAGTCCGAATCATTTTCGTTTAATGTTTTTTTGGTTAGACACAATTAGTATCGACAGCCAAGAGCATGAATATCCACAGAAGAAACGTTTGCAAGCGGTGTGCAAAAACGGTTTGTAAAAAGGAGAATTTTGTGCCTGTTTTGTTTGTTTGGATGGATGTTGGTTCTGTGGATCGTATGATGCAAAAAAAGACAAGTCCCGGATGGCGTTTGACTGGCTCATTCCTTGTTCTTTTCCAATGAAACTTTCCCCTTTCTTTCCTCCTCCTTTCCTGACATGGGCTGGCTTTCCGCGTTTTCCATGCCTTGGGGTAGTGGGGAGATCCTCTGCGGACAGTTGCGGTGTCCGGACGGGTCTAAAGGGTCGATATGTTCATTTTAAAACTCTTCGCTTGTCGATTTCTAATTTTAGGTTTTACATTCATGTTGATCTTCAGTCTCAACGACCTCCAATGACTGTCTGGCGGAAGGTTCCCTTCTCTGGCAAAGGGCGGCGTCATCCGGACAGGCCGGAAGAACACGGAGGGTTGCAGGACGCTGCCGATCAGGCTATCTCATTATCCCGGACGCATTCGCCATGCGTCCGCCTTCGCGCTACAACCGCCGCCGTCTGCCTCTTGGGAAAAGGGCGGATAATCCACGGTTTCATCAACCGATTTTGCTTTTGACGCGCAAATGTATGCACAATTCTCTATTTATACAAGAAATAGGAATACTTTATTGAATAATATGTGTGAAATGAACGGGATGAACGATGCGGACAGCTTGTGCCAGTATGGACGTGAAGGACTAAATGGATTGTTTTTTTACCTATTTACCTTATAAAAACTTTATATTTGCACAGAACTAAGATTAGCGTATTTTAATTAGTTAATTTATGGTAAAGAAATCAGCAATATCCGGTGAATACATCATCACTATAGAAGACAACAACAGTGTCCGCGTATGCCGCATCTATGACAATGTAATCGGTTCCCTCTGGGAAATCTGTGAGAAGGAAGGGATGGAGATCGATCCCAAGTGGAACACCCAGCAGTTGGGGCGCGAGGTGATCAAGCGTTTTGGAGAAGGCACGATGGCCGAAGTGGGAGAGTACGTGGTGACGAGGCGCCCCAGCGGCTCCATCGAGACCTACCGCACGTTTGCCAACACCATGGGTGCCTTGCGCGAGATCGCCGCGAAGATTGGGTTCGAGATTCTCCCCAAGTGGAACACGCAGGACGCGGGACGAAAGATCGTGGATTTTATCAACGCAAACAAATAAAGTATTCATTATGGCAGTAAAGACAACCGCAAGCGGCAAGATGGACAAGCGGACCAAGGAGTACAAGGAGCTGAAAGAGCGCCTGGCTAAGGCTCGTGCCGCCAAGAAGGCAGGGGCGGCTCCCGCCAAACCCGCATTGAGAAAAACGGCTTCCGGCAAAGTGGACAAACGCACCAAGGAAGGCAAGGCCGTCTGTGCCCGCATGGCCAAGGCGCGCCGCGAGAAGAACAGTCTGTTGAATCGTTTGAAACGTTTATTTAAGTAAGGAGGAGGAGAAGGTATGAAATCATCATTGGAAGCAGTAGCCAATTTCATCGGGTTTGCCATCTGGGCAGACGGTGTGTATGACGACAGCGAGAAAGAGGCCGTAACCGAGGTCGCCGAAGCGTTCGGCTTCAACGTCACCAAGTTCAACGCCGTGGTGGACGTGGCCTTGACCCGCATCCGTCCCATGAACGAAGAGCAAGTGAACCAGTTCCTCCAGAAAGCTGCCGCAGACATCCCCGACGAGGAGATCGGACAGGTGTTCGAGGCCGTGCTGCAGATGGTGCTGGCCGATGGCGTGCTGGACGAGGACGAGGTGAACAACCTTTTGGCCATCGCCGACGCGCTGGGCATGGAGGCATCGCAGGCCGTGCTCCTGTTGTGTGGCATGGTGAAGACGGAACCGGAACTGACGGTGGAAGTGAACGATGACGAAGACGAATAACCGTCGCTACACCTTATTATATATAGGGTTCCAGAAACGGGATGCATCCGTAGGGACGTGGAATGCCGCGTTCCTGCTTGTATGCCAATAAAAAAGAAAAGAATATAGTAAAGCTTTAAAAATAAAATGCTTAACAGCATAATTCATTTTTATTATCTACTTAGATAAACCTTTAAAACAGTAAGGCTATGAGCAGAGAAAGTATCAAGAACGCCATCGAAAGGGTGAAAAACGACATTGCCAAGAAACGTGCCGAAATAGCCAGCCTCCGTGCACAAAAAAGCGCGGACAGTGCCAGATATACGGCGCAAATTAGTAACGCACGGGATGCTACCGCCAAGGCAAACTACCGCCGCCAGAAAGCCGATTCCGCTGCAGGGTACGCCCGTCGAATACCCGTCCATCAGAATAGCATAGCAGGGCTTCAACAATATCTGGCGCAATTGCGGGCCGAACTGGCACAAACTAAGTAAACGCAGAACATATGGAAACAAGGAAATCCTCACTCTTGGCAACGCTCCGCGCAGACCTCGAAGCCCTCCTCGCCACCAACAAGGAGTTGATGTTCAACGAACGCGACTTCCAGGTGAGGGTAGCATCCTGGCTCAGCGAGAGCGGCCACTACGATGATGTGGACATGGAATATGCGGTGCCCAAGGAGGAACTGGCCGTGCGGGGCGTGAAGATAGGCGAGCCGTCCTTCCCTTGGAACAACGACCTCTCCATCGATGTGGTGGTGGAGAAGGACGGTGAGTTTGCTGCCGTGGAACTGAAGTACGCCACCCGCCCGGTGGATGCCAAGATAGACCGCTTCGGCGAGCCGATGAAGACAGACTGCCTCATCGTCAAAGAGCAGTCGGCGAACGACATCGTCATGTACAACTACTGGAAGGACGTGCGGCGTGTGGAGACCTTAACCCGGTGTTATCCCAAGGTGAAAGGGGGTGTGGCACTGATTGTCACCAACAGCGCGATCTATTGGAAGGAACCCCGTCCCGATGCCGGCTACCGTGCTTTCTCCACCTGTGAGGGCAACACCTTGCGTCCGGGGCTCTTGGAATGGGACAAAAGCATAGCCGCTTCTGTGCTCCGCAGCCATCCCGCTTTCGAACTAAGCGGCACCTATCCCTGTCGATGGACGGACACCGCTGTCACGGCACGCAGTGCCATAGGCAGGGAGAAAGCTCCGTTCCGTTACCTGATTTCCATGGTTGAAGCATCATAGAATCCAAAATAAGTAAACAGAGAAATTATGGAAGTAAAGAAATCCGCATTTTATAGTTGGAATCAGGTCGTGCAATTCGACAACAATTCCATCAAGGTGTACACCGTAGTGCAAAGCACCAGTGCTGAAGGTTCTTTGGCCAAGGGAATTTTGGAGGGAGACCATCTGGAGTTGCTCCGCAAGGCGGCCATTGCTGCCGGACTGGCGGATGCCAAGAACTGGAACAAGCAAACCATCCGGAAGCACATTCTGGACGCCTTCGGTAAAGAATACCAGGCCAAGTATGGCAAGATCAAAGCCGCCTATGTGGGTGACTATCCGACTTTATCAAGCAGAAGGACTGATTTTTAACGGACTTGTTAATATTGGACAAACTATATGGACAGTAAGGTAAAAGTTGTCGCGAAAGCGCAAAGCCGCTTGGCATTGGGCATCATGCATGCCTATATGCTGAT
>CALUOU010000023.1 GCA_944322335.1 uncultured Bacteroides sp. | reverse complement strand
AACATATAAACTCAAGAACATATAAACTCAAGAAACTTATAAACTCATAAACTTATAAAAATAGAGCATGGCAGTTAAGATTTTAAGCGTAGACGATGAACAGGATCTGGAGATATTGTTGACCCAGTATTTCCGCCGGAAAATCCGCAAAGGCGAGTATGAATTCACTTTTGCGCATAATGGTCTGGAGGCTTTGCAGCTGGTGTTGGAAAAGAAGGATTTCGACATTATCCTGAGCGATATCAACATGCCTGAGATGGACGGCCTCACGTTGCTGACCCGCATCAATGAGATGCGGAATCCGGCACTGAAGTGTATCATGGTGTCGGCATATGGCGACATGGACAACATACGTTCGGCCATGAATAATGGGGCGTTTGATTTTGCCACCAAGCCCATCGACCTCGATGACCTGTCACGGACCATCGAGAAGGCTGTGGAGCAGATCAACTTTGTCCGCGAGTCCCAGCATGAACACGACCAGCTGGAATCGCTCAAGAGCGACCTTGCCGTGGCCGGCGAGATCCAGCAGGCCATTTTGCCACGCAAGTTCCCCCCTTTCCCGAAGCTGACCGCCGAAGTGGACATTTTCGCGTCGATGACTCCTGCCAAAGATGTGGGCGGAGACTTTTATGATTTCTTCCAGATCGATGAGGAACGGATCGGGTTTGTGATAGCTGACGTGTCGGGCAAAGGAGTGCCGGCATCGCTCTTCATGGCAGTGAGCCGCACGCTGATCCGTGCCACGGGCATACGCGGTGTGCCTTCACACGAATGCATCAGTTATGTGAACAGGCTGTTGGCGGGCGAAAGTCTGGATTCCATGTTTGTGACGGTGTTTTATGGTATTTACAACATCAAGACGGGAGAAGTGGACTATACCAATGCCGGACACAATCCTCCTTATCTCTTGCGGCACAACAATACGGTGGAAGCCCTGCCTCTGTCGAAAAACTTCATAGTGGGGGTGTTTGATGACTTTGTCTATACCAATTCGTCCCTCACGCTGGAAAAGGGGGACGCGCTGGTGATGTATACGGACGGTGTGACCGAAGCCTTCAACGAAAGCCGGGAGATGTTCGGCGAGAGCGGACTGGAAAAGACGCTCAAAAGTGTGCCGGGAGCAGACAGCAGGGAGATTGCGGAGTCGATTCTGGAAGACCTGGAGGACTTTGTGGGGAACGAGCCGCAAAGCGATGATATAACCATGCTGATCCTGAAGCGTATGAAATGAAAGCCGGACATTGACAGGCTGTCGTCAATCGCAGGAACTCAAAAACTTATAAACTCAAGAACTTATTATAGAATTTACGTTATGAAAGACGATTTCAAAGTGTTCAAACCTGCAGGCAAGATGCAGTTTGAGTTTACAGACCTGATAGCAGGATATGTAAGCGACTTCAATGAGAGCGAGAGGAACTTTACGTTGACAACGACCGACGGACGCGCGTTTACTGTCGGACTGACAGACACGACGTTCGCGCGGCTGATGCGTAATTTGGACGAGCCTTACCAGGACGCTACCGGCAACCTGTACACGTTGTTGGCTCAGGACGGGCGCATGGCTTTTGTGCTGGGCATCTTTTATCCTAGGAGCGACGGACAGTATGACTTCGAGGCCAAGCAGATCGATTTTCCAGAAAGGGAATTGGGAAAGTTCAGGTTTGAGGAGTCAAACTGGTGGGCAAACCAGGCCAAGAGCATTTGTGACTTCTTTGTGCGCGCCCAGTTCGGCGACGGCGACATCGACTATGAGAAATACCGCACGGCAGTCAGCCTGAGCGGAAAAAGAGAGGCGAACTCATTCCGGCAGGAGACGGACACCATCTCGCGGATGATCTATGGAATGGCTTCGGCTTTTATGATGACAGGAGAGGACATCTTCCTGGAGACGGCCGAGAAGGGAGTGGAATACCTGAAGAAGCACATGCGTTTTTATGACATAGACGAGAATGTGGTCTACTGGTATCATGGCATTGACATCGATGGCGACAAGGAGAAGAAAATTTTCACCTCTGAGTTTGGCGATGACTATGATGCCATACCCATGTACGAGCAGATCTACGCGCTGGCCGGACCGATACAGACCTACCGTGTCAACGGCGACCCTTCCATCCTGCGCGATGCGGAGCTGACGATCGACCTTTTCGAACGCTTCTTCAAGGACAAGAAGGGAGAGGGCTATTACTCGCACATTGACCCTGTGACGCTCAGCCCTGACAGCCCGGCCCTTGGCCCTAACCGCATGCGCAAGAACTGGAACTCTGTGGGAGACCATGCGCCGGCATACCTGATCAACCTCTATCTGGCCACGGAGGAGAAGAAATACAAGGATTTTCTGGAATATACGGCCGACACCATCGCCACGCACTTCCCGGACTACGGGAACAGTCCGTTCGTGAACGAGCGTTTCATGGATGACTGGAGCCACGACCTGACGTGGGGCTGGCAACAGGATCGCGCCGTAGTGGGCCACAACCTGAAGATCGCGTGGAACCTGATGCGCATCAACAGCATTTGCCCGAAGAAAACTTATGAGGAATTCGCACAACACATCGCTGAAGTGATGCCGCAAGTCGGTATGGACGTGCAGCGGGGAGGGTGGTATGACGTGATGGAACGCCGACTGCACGGTGATCAGGAGTACTACCGCTTTGCATGGCACGACCGCAAGGCATGGTGGCAGCAGGAACAAGCCATTCTGGCCTACGAAATCCTCTATGGCATTTACGGCAAGGAGGAATACCTGAAGTATGCGCGTGAGTCGGCCGCGTTCTACAATACGTTCTTCCTCGACCACGAGGACGGTGCCGTCTACTTCAATGTGCTGGCCAACGGTCTGCCTTACCTGCTTGGCACGGAGCGCAAGAAGGGCAGCCATTCCATGAGCGCGTACCACTCGGTGGAACTGGCTTATCTGGCCGCCGCCTACACCAACCTGATGAACACACGGAAGCCGCTGACGCTCTGGTTCAAACCGATGGTGAACGGATTCAAGGACAACGTCCTGCGCGTGCAGCCTGACATCCTGCCCGCAGGCAGCGTAAGGCTGGAGGCTGTCTGGATCGATGGCAAGGAATGGAAGCGCTTCGATGCGGACAAGCTGACCGTGCAGCTGCCTGCGTTGGAATACCGTCCGAAAGTGAAAGTGGTCATTGTCCCTAAAGCCTGATGCCTATGGAAGCTGAAGTACACAAAGTAGGGGAAGAGCTGAACTCCGCCACCAGCAAGGCGGAGCAGCAGGCCATTCTGAACATTCTGGATCAAAACATGAGCGTCATTCTCGACCTGTCAGGATGTAAGTATGTGTCGAGTGCGGGGCTGAGGGTAATGTTGTATTCCTATAAGGTGGCGGCCGCAGCTGGATTGTCTGTCTGGCTGGCGGGTGTGTCCAAGGAGGTGAGGGAAGTGATGGCCATCACCGGCTTCGAGCATTTCTTCAGATTCTTCGATACGGTGGAAGAATGTCAGAAAGCGGCAGCGGAAACCGATGGGCAATGATTGACCGTTAACCATTAATCATGAATCTATTATGCAACGAGTCGACTTGTTTCCGACACATGAATATAAGGGCTTGAGACTGCGCACGGGTCGTCCGTATCCTTTCGGGGCTACGGTGACGGGCAATGCCGTGAATTTCTCGGTCTACTCACGATACGCGACGGCTTGTACACTGGTGTTGTTTCACAATCACGAGCCGGAGCCTTTTGTGGAAATCCCGTTTCAGAAGGAGTTCCGCATGGGCAATGTATTTGCCATGATGGTGTTTGACATCGATTTTGAGGACATAGAATATGGATTCCGCATGGATGGTCCTTGGAATCCGAAGGAGGGGCACCGTTTCGACAAGACCAAAATTCTGATGGATCCTTATGCCAAGCTGATCGCGGGACGCGATGCCTGGGGGGTGCAGCCCGACTGGAACAACCCCTATCAGTATCGCGCACGTGTGGTCTGTGACGACTTCGATTGGGAAGACGACCTGCCGCTGGAAACGCCTGTGAATGACCTTGTCATCTATGAGATGCACGTGCGCAACTTCACGTGTGGGGCGGGAGCCGGCGTGAGCCATCCGGGCACCTTCGCAGGCATAGCGGAGAAGGTCCCGTACCTGAAGGAGCTGGGGGTGAACTGTGTGGAGCTGATGCCCATCCATGAGTTTGACGAGTTTGAAAACAGCAGGCCGTCGCCCGTGGACGGACACATGCTCTACAATGTATGGGGCTACAGCAACGTGGGATTTTTCGCACCTAAAGCGGCATACGCCTCCACCGGACGTTTCGGCATGCAGGTGGACGAGCTGAAAAACGTCATCAAGCAGCTCCATGCCAATGGCATTGAGGTGATCCTGGACGTGGTGTTCAACCATACGGCCGAGGGCAACGAGAACGGCCCGTATATCTCCTATCGGGGCATTGACAACAAGACCTATTACATGCTGACCCCGGAGGGACATTACTTCAATTTCAGCGGATGCGGGAATACGTTGAACTGCAACAACCCGAACGTGAGGGACATGATCGTGGAAAGCCTGCGTTACTGGGTGACGGACTACCACGTGGACGGGTTCCGCTTTGACTTGGCGGCCATCCTGGGCCGCGACCAGAACGGATGCCCCATGCCCAATCCGCCTTTGCTGGAGTCTTTGGCACACGACCCTATCCTTGGCAAGACCAAGCTGATCGCAGAGGCATGGGACGCGGGCGGACTGTATCAGGTGGGCGCGTTTCCCTCGTGGGGACGGTGGGCCGAATGGAACGGGAAGTACCGCGACAGCATCCGCCGCTTCCTCAAGGGAGACGAGCATGTGCTGGACGACGTGAAGGAGCGCATAGCCGGATCGGCGGACCTCTACGCCTCGCAGAACCGCGGGGTGAAGGCCAGCGTGAACTTCATTACGGCCCATGACGGGTTCACCCTGATGGATCTGGTGTCGTACAACGGAAAGCACAACGAGGCCAACGGCGAGGCCAACCGCGACGGCGAGGATAATAACAACAGCTGGAATTGCGGCTGGGAGGGCGAATGCGACGATCCGGGCATCAGCTTCCTGCGCCATAAGCAGATCAAGAACGCTGTGGCCATGCTGATGACCAGCCAAGGCATCCCGATGATACTCTCCGGCGACGAGATGGGCAACACGCAGTATGGCAACAACAACGCTTACTGCCAGGACAACGAGATCGGGTGGCTGGACTGGAACGACTTGGAGAAGAACGCGGATCTCTACAATTTCTTCCGCCGGATGATCAAGTTCCGCCGGACGCACAAGGCACTGCGCTTTGAGTATCACTTGGGGCATTGCGACTACTGCGGCTTGGGCTATCCGGACTTCTCCTGGCATGGGGTGAAGGCATGGCACCCGGAATGCGGCTACAACAACCTGACGGCGGCGTTCATGCTCAACGGACGGTATGCCGAGACCGATGGCGTGCCCGATGATTTCATCTATGTGGCCATGAACATGCACTGGGAGATGCACGGGTTTGAGCTGCCGCAGCTGCCGGAAGGCATGGCATGGCATGTGTTCGCCAACACGGAAATGGCCGCGCCTGACGACATTTGCGAGCCTGGCGAAGAGTGCGTGCTTGCGGATCAGCGTGAAATCTTGGTCGGCCCGCGCTCTGTCATGATCCTGGTGGGAAGAGACACCGGTGACGGACGCTGAATGCCGTCAATCATAAACTTAAAAACTGAAAACTTTAAAAAACTGAAAAACAATGGAAAACAATAATTTTACAGTAACTTTGGAAGGTAACACCCTGAACATCGTTTTGAACGGCGAGCTGAAAACAGACAATGCGCCAGCCCTCATGGAACAGCTGAACCAGTACAGAGACAAGGGAGTGGAGAAGGTGGCGTTTGACGCTACGAACCTGACCTACATCGCCAGTAGCGGTATCCGTACCATCATCTTCGCGAAGCAGAAGCTGGGCGGAAATCCGGATATTGAGTTTGCGAACTGTCCGGCTGAAATCCGTGGTGTGTTTGAGATGACAGGTCTGCAGAGCTACATTACTTTTGTAAGCAAGTAAAAATAGCCTGATTATGAAGGCGTTGCGTTTCCAGCCTATTGCAGGCAGGGCGGAAGAGATCATTGATGCCATCCTCCGGACACCGGAGGTGGCATCATGCGCCAAAGAGCTTTTCACCATCCATCTGGTTTGTGAGGAGCTGGTGGTGAACGTGGTGAACTATGCTTATCCGGCGGGCACGGACAGTTATCTGAACGTGGAGGTGGAGAAGAAAGATGGCTGGCTGGTCTTGCGGTTCATCGACGGAGGGGTGGCGTTCAATCCTTTGGAACGGGAGATGCCCGATGTCTCCCTTCCGCTGGAGGAGCGTCCGATAGGCGGGCTTGGCATATTCCTTACCGTTCAGATGATGGATGAAGTGTCGTATGAACGGACTGGCAATAAAAACATTCTAACGGTTAAAAAGCGTATCAGCAATGAAGAAGAATAAAATAGGAATTTTGATAGAAAGCGATTATTATGAAAATGAAATCTTCTATTACCAGTTCCGTTTCAAGGAAGCCGGTTATGAGGTTCATTTTCTTTCCCGCTTGTGGGGTAACGACAGCATAACGTTCTCAGGACATGAGTTCAGGGCACCTTTCTATTGTAACGAGAGTTTTGAGGCTTTGGACGAGGAGGCACTGGATGAGTATGCGGCTGTCATCGTGCCGGCAGGTATGGTGGCCGACCGCCTCCGCTACACGGAGGATGTGAACCGGTTGCCTCCTGCCTGTGTGTTCTTACAGAAAGTGTTTGCCCGCAAAGACATCGTGAAAGGGGTGATCTGTCACGGACTTTGGCTGCTCTCTCCGGTGGCTGAGCTTGTGAAAGGTCGCCGGATGACGGTGCACAACAATCTGTTGGGCGACGCGAGGAACTATGGAGTGAGGTATGTGGACGAAGATGTGGTCGTGGACGGCGATCTGATCTCGGCGCGTACCGGCGGACATTGCTACCTGCTGGCTTCTGAGATCTTGAAAAAGCTGAAGGGATAAGCGGTGCGGGAATGATGTGGAGACGTGGCTTGCCGCGTCTCCTTGTCGGTGCACGGTCTGTCCCGTAAGGGATACGCGTATTCTGCGGATCGTTTGTCAGTAGATGCTCAGTGGTCAGCTCCTCGTCAACACATAAATGAACAAATATGATGAACAGGAAGTTTAAAATAAGGGATCTTGTCTGGCCGGTCGTGTGTGCGGCACTTCTGGTCGGTGCGGGAGGCTTGTGGCGTTCCAATATCCGGCTGTCCCGTCAGGCGGAGGACTTGCTCTCCAGACTGGAAGAATACAGGGAGAAGGAAGGAAAGTCATACGTGGTGGAACGCATCAGCAAGCAGATGGAAGACATCGCTTATCAGCAGAAAGACATATCGGAAAAGCGCCGTGAGGAGGCCGAATACCAGATGGGAGTGGCCGAGACCATGCGTGTGCGGGCGGAAGAGGAGCGGCGCAGGGCGGAGGAATACGCCCGTAATGTGGCGGAAGCCAGAGACATGGCCGAAGAACAGCGTGAGCGGGCCGTCAGGCAGCAGCGCAGGGCGGAGCATGCGAGGAACGTGGCCGATACGCTGAGCAATGTGGCCTTGGGGCGTGCGCTGGCCTTGCTGTCGAGTGTGCAGTACCGTGCCGGAAACCGCGATGTGGCTGCCCTGTTGGCTTATGCCGCATGGAAATATACGTCTGAATACAAAGGGGATGTTTACCAGCCTGTGATCTTCAGCGCTTTGGGGCAGAGCAGCGAGAGCTTTCTGAGCCGCAGCCTTCACAAGGGGGGAGTGACCCGCATCCTGCCTGATCCGCTGGAGCGGGGGAGATATGTCTCGGTGAGTGACTATGGCGAAGTGTGCCGTTGGAGGGCTGACGGAGGCAGGGGAGGGACCGGCAGTATGTTGTTCTCGGATCCTTCCTACAGTTTCAGAGACGCTTATGCGGATGAAGAGGGGACGGTCTATGCGCTTTCGTATGACGGCAGGCTGCTGAGCCTGAAGGCCGACGGGAGCGCACGGACGCTGGAGCTTCCTGAAACCGAGGGCTGGAGGCGGATCCTTCCGGTTGGCGGAGATAGGCTGGCGTTGGCGTCGGGTTCCCATGTGTACCTGTATGGGAAGGGTGGATCCCGTCCGCTTCATGTGTGGGATGTCCCTGAAAGGATCACGGCTTTAGGAGAGAGAGAGGGAGCCCTTCTGATCTTTGGCGAGAAGGGCGGGGCGTGGACGGTCACTGCCAACAGTGGCATGGAGGTGCTGGACTGGCCTCTCTCGGAGCCGGTCACGGCTTATGCTTGGACTTCGGACGCCTCCGGGCTGCAGATGGCCGCTGCGGGTACGCAAGAGGGAGACATCTGGTTGACGGACGCTTCCGGCAATGTGATCCGCAGGCTGGTGGGTCATCGCTCTTCCGTCACTCAGCTGGAGTTTAAGGGGCGTTATCTGTTTTCGTCGGGCTATGACTGCATGGTGAGCCTGTGGAACGTGGCGGCGGACAAGCAGGAGGCTGTGACCCTTCACGCTTTTCCGGGGTGGGTGCGCTGTTTCTGCCTTTCCGACGGCAACAGCATATGGACGGGAGACGAGACGGGAGCCGTCTCGCGCCTCATGACTTCTCCGGACGAGATGGCCGCCATGGTGCGAAGCAAGCTGAAGCGTGACTTCACCGATGAGGAATGGGGCTATTACGTGGGGGCGAACGTGCCGCGTGTGCCGCTGAAGCTGCCGGATTGAGCGGGGTACGGTGAGTGACTGAGCGTTGAGACATTGATCATTTGAAACATTAACCATTAGCCGCATAAACATAAAAAAGAGATGAGACGATATATTCTGTGTTGGATTGTGACGTTCCTGGCCGGTGTGGAGCTGGCAGGGGCAAGAGGAGGGGCACCTTTTTTTGTGAATTATCCTCCCACGGTCTACCATGCTCACAACCGTAACTTTGATATCGTGAGCGATGACGAGGGACGGGTCTATGCAGCCAATTTCGAGGGGGTGCTTTATTCCGATCAGACGGGCTGGCATGTGCTGCATACTCCGGGGATCTTCCGGGTCACCAGACTCTATAAGGACAGCGGTGGCCGCATCTGGGTGGGCGGCTACAACCTTTTCGGCTATCTGGCCGGTGATGAGGACGGGGAGTTGGAGCTGAAGCTGATATTCTCGAGCGGCAGCGAAGGCTTTCTGGGCGAGGTGACGGACATCTGTGAGGAGGCGGGTAGGATCTGCGTGACGACCTCCATCGGAGGCGAGGAGCTCGGGGACGGCCCGATGAGGAATTTCGTGGTGAGGCGGGATGATCCCGATGAGGTCTTCTCTTACCGGGGAGTTCCCGTGAACCGCCGCATAGTTCTTCCGGACGGATCCACGCTTCTGGCCACAGCGGGACGGGGCTTCGTCATGCTTGACCGCAACAGGGAAGAGGTGTATGCGCTGACCGAAGAGAACGGGCTGTGTGACAACAACGTCAACAGCCTTTATGCCGATTCGCTGGGATATGTGTGGGGGGCTACGGACAACGGCCTGTTTCTGGTGAACGTGCGTACGGCCTACACTTATTTTCGTTCTGCGGAGGGGTTGCTGGGGGAGGCGTTATCCGTCTGCCATACGGATGACGGGCTGTATGTGGGGACTCTGCGCGGACTTTTCCGGCAGGCGGAAACCGCCTTCGAGCCTGTCGGTGACATCCGTCAGGCATGTTGGCAGCTCCAACAGGATGCGGACGGAAGCGTGTATGCCTCTACGGCCGGCGGGCTGTATGTGGTTTGCGGAAGCCGTGTGAGGCAGATCACGGACAGCCATCTCCTTTCGGCATATGTGTGCGCTGACGGCAGCTGCTACACAGGGGAGGTGGATGGTGTCTACCACGTGCGGAACGGGAAGAGACACCCGGTGAACAACATCGAGAAAGCCACCTGCTTTTATATGGATGCCGACAGTGCGCTGTGGGTGAGAAACATTTACGGGCAGGTGTTCCGCTGCGGGAAAGACCGTTCGGATTTTACAATGGTCGAGCCGGCCAATTCCATTGGCAAGCGAGACGCTGCGGGCAGCACGCTCTATCAGCAGGACGGCAACATTTATATACTTAGTCATGTGGGGCTGTTCCGCTGGAATGCCGCCTGTGAGGCACTGGAAGAGCTGAGCGGATCCTCATGGTCTGAGGAGAGCCAATATCCGCAGTTCGTTTTTCCTGAGGGTAACGGGCGGGTATGGAGCACCAACAACGAAGGTAAGGAGCTCTATATTTTTTCCCGCAGGCAGGACGTAGAGGAGCTGAACGAGCTTCTGAGGCCGGTGCGTGGCCTGACCATAGGGACGCTGGAGGCGGACGGCACCGATGTGTGGATGGGAGGAAACTTCGGGCTGATACATTGGGACGCTTCTGTGCGGGAGCCGGATCATGCCAAGACCCCGCAGGTGCGTATCCGCCGGATCACGGTGGAGGGGGACTCTGTGATATGGGGAGGCTTCGGGCAGGGAGACAGGTTGGATGCCGCCCTGCCTTTCAAGGACATTGTCTTGAACAGCGGTGTCAGGGAGATCAGCGTCAGCTATTCTTCCAACATGTTTTCAGCCTTGGGCACGACGGAATACCGTTATCGTCTGGACAACAAAAGCGCATGGTCAGACTGGAGCGCGGAGGCTTCCGTCCGTATCGCCAACCCGCGTTCCGGACATTACCTGTTCCAGGTGGAGGCGCGTGACAGGTATGGCCGCATCACCGAGCCTGCCGTTCTTCCCATTGCGGTCCGTTTCCCTGTCTATGTGCGCTGGTACAGCATTGCGGGATATGTCCTGTTGCTGGCTGTTGGTGTCTGGCTGCTGATAAGGTGGCGGATGCGTCGGCTGCTGAAGGAGAAAATGCGCTTGGAGAGCATTGTGGAAAAACGGACCTCACAGCTGCGGAGGCAGAAAGACGAGATTGAGGAGAAGTCCAGAAAGCTGGAGACCGCCCTTGACGATTTGGGCAAGGCCCAATATCAGCTTATCCGGCAGGAGAAGATGGCCACCGTAGGCGCGCTGACAAAAGGGCTGGTGGACCGCATCCTGAACCCGATGAACTATGTGAACAACTTCTCCCACATGAGCCTCGGGCTGGTAAAGGACTTGAAGGACAATCTGGATGATGACCGGGAGAACATGACCCCGGACATCTATGAAGATTCATCGGACGCTCTCGGCATGCTGGGAACCAACCTGCGGAAGATCGAGGAGCACGGTCTGAACACGACCCGCATCCTGAAAGCTATGGAAGAGATGCTGAAGGAGCGGACTGCCAACATGATCCTGACGGACATAGCCGCCATCTGCCGCAAGAACATCGAGATGCTCCACGCCTATTACGCCAAGGAGATAGCGGAGTGCGGCATCCGGGTGGAAGGGCCGGACAAGGAGACGCTGGTGGTGGCCGAGGTCGATGCCGAGCAGTTCAGCAAGACGGTCATGAGCATCCTGGCCAACAGTGTGTATGCCGTCAGGAAGAAGCGTCTGCAAGGGAAACCCTTCGAGCCTTTGATCCGTCTGGCCGTATCTGCCGAGGCGGAGCGGAATCTCGCCAAGGTAAGCGTCTATGACAACGGGACCGGTATCGAGGCTTCCGTCGCCGGCAAGGTGTTTGACCCCTTCTTCACGACCAAGACCACGGCCGAGGCGGTGGGGGTAGGCATGTATCTTAGCCGGGAGATCATTCTGAACCACGGCGGAGACATCACGGTCAGCTCCGTCAAAGACGAATATACGGAATTTGTCGTTTCTGTCCCTATCCGTCACGATCCCGTCAGGAAAGGAGAGACAGACAGGCAGGAAGACGGCAGACCGGAAAAAACAACATCAATCCATTAACCAAAAAGCATCAAGAGACATGGAGACTATTGAACAACTGAGACAGCAAGTGGAAAATCTGCAGAACCAGGTGAAGCAGCAAGAGAAGATGGCGACGCTGGGGCTGCTGACAGCCGGCATCGTGCATGAGATACGCAACCCGCTGAACTTTGTCATCAATTTCAGCAAACTGTCTGACGGCTTGATAAAAGACCTTGGGGACGACCTGGAGGACAATGCGGACAGGATCGGCGCGGACGATCTGGAAGACATCCGGGATCTGATGGACAGTTTGCGTGAGAACCTTCAGAAGATCAGGGAACACGGAGACCGCGCCATCAGCATCATCCAGAACATACTGCTGTATTCGCGCGGGAAGGAAGACGAGTTCATCCCCACCGATGTCTGCAAGCTGGTGAAGGAATATGTCTGGCTTTCCTATCACGCCATGCGGGCCAGTCTGAAGAATTTCAATATTTCGATTGAAGAATCGTATGAGGAAGGCATACCGCTTCAGCCGGTCGTGCCGCAGGATCTGAGCCGTGCTGTGCTCAACGTGATGAACAACGCCTGCTACGCCGTGTGGGAGAAGTCACAGCAGACAGCCTCCGGCTATAAGCCGATGGTGTCCGTCAAAGTGTGCAGGCAGGGGCAGGAGCTGGCCGTCTCCATCACCGACAACGGAACCGGCATGAGCGAGGAAGTGAAGAGACGGCTGTTCGAGACCTTCTTCACCACCAAACCCACCGGCCAAGGCACCGGGCTGGGTATGTACATCACGCGCAACATCATCGAAATGAAACACCACGGACGGATTGAGTTTGATTCGGAAGAAGGCAAGTTCACCACATTCTCACTTATAATACCTTTGAAAGGATGAGGAACTGGTTATTGATATTCTTTTTATTGTTTTCCCCGGCAGTCTGGTCCCAAGAGGAAAGCGACTTGAGGCAGCTCTACATGCAGGCCGAGAGCGAATATTCCATCGGTCGCTTCGACGCGTCCATCCGGCTGCTGGACAGCCGCATCAGCCGTTTCGAGGGAGCGTTGAGGGTGAGTGCTTACCGCCTCATGTCCTTGTGCTGTCTGGCTCTGGACCGCCGGGCGGAGGCCGAGCACTACGCATCGCTGTTGCTGAGGGAGGATCCGTACTACACCGTCACCATCCATGACCCCGTCCGCTTCGCGGACATGATCGGGCGTCTGAAGCGCGGCGAGGAAGCCACCATCACCACCGCCTCCCAGCAGGCGGAGTCGGTGGAGGAGGCTCCCGTGCCTGTGACGCTGATCACCGGGGAGATGATCAAGGCTTCCGGAGCGCGGACGCTTGCCGACCTGCTGACGCTGTATGTACCGGGGATGACGATGGTGGAGGGCGATGAGAGCAATGTGGCGATGTATGGCGTTTATTCTTCTTTGCAAGAAAAGATATTGATCATGCAGGACGGGCATCGCTTGAATAGCCGATGCACTAATTCAGAGGCTCCTGATTTCCGCATCAGCTTAGATAAAATCAAGCAGATTGAAGTGCTGAGGGGACCGGCCTCTTCATTGTATGGCAATGTTGCGTTGACGGCAGTGGTGAATATAATAACAAAGACAGGAAAGGAAACCGATGGCATACAGGTCTCTGGCGGAATCGGGAACAATAGGACATATAAAGGGGATGTGGTGATAGGAAGACGGATGCTCAATATGGATTTCTTTTGTTGGCTTTCTGTTTATTCTTCTCAAGGAGAGCGGCATCGTATTTCCCGGGATGACCCTGATTTTTGGGGTGTCATACCAAGAGACGGTTATATGTATTTGGGCGGATATAATAAGAAGCCTGCTTATGATATTGGCTTTACTTTACAATGGAACCGTTTTAGGATCATGTTTAGCCAGCAGTATAGCAAGAAAACCCCGGCGTATTCATCAGTAGGGTTGACAACCACTTATGATTATGAGAAATACAGGACTTTCAATGGTGCGAAACCTGGTTCTGGAAGGCTTTCCACCCGTGGAGAAATCCAATACGCGCATAGATGGAAAAATCTCTCATTCGATGCGTCTGTTTATATTGATGCGGAGGAGTGTTCACGTTATGATATAGGTGAGGATACGGTGCCTAAGGAATATGGCGTTGTAGTCCCGATGGAGGGGGAATATATACAAGATACGATTTATTTTACGCGCGGATATTTTCAGGTGTTGGACTGGAAAGATTATAATGTGGGTGCTGTCTTGAAAGCGAATTATGCGTATAAGACTCGGGGCACTTCCCATGGCAATCTGCTGTTGGGGAGCCAGATCGAAAGTTATCATATGTATGACAATTCTTTTTTAATGGGCGATAAGTTTGAGCGTATAGTGCTCACATCTTCTGCTGAAAACAGGATGCTGGCAAATGGAAATGAGCTTAACCTGTCAGTATTTGTTCAAGACAAGCATTATTTTAATGATCAGTGGATTTTTAATGGAGGACTTAGGTATGACTATAAATCCCGTTTTAATTCAAAGGTAATTCATGCCTTCTCTCCTCGTGCTTCTTTGATTTTTATGCCGCATGACCGGTTGAATGTGAAATTGGGCTACGCGAGATCTTTCGTAGACGCTCCTTTTTTTTATCGGGCGAATAGGACTGTGGCTTATTCAAGTGGCGTTGACCTGAAGCCTGAATATATGGATGCGGTTCAATTGTCTGTAAATTACGCCATTCCTTCCATAAGACTGGACTATGAGGGGAATGTCCGATATAATAAGCTGACCAATATTGTCGTTCAAGATTTGGTGGGCAGTACTCCTTATATGAACGCCGGGTTTATCAAAACGGCAGGGATAGAGAACTCTTTATCTTATTCGACCTCCAAGACTTATTTGAATTTTAACATGACATATCAGTATGTGATTGATTCAGAAAGTAAAAAGGTATATGATCATCAGATAGCCAATGTGCCTTCATTGACGTTTAATCTGACGGCTTCACACAAAGTCTGGGAGCATAGGGAGCATTCTTTAACCGTTCAAGGGAACTGCAATTTCTGTTCTAAACAAAAATCACCGATTGTGCCGTCCATTATTTTTAAAGACGGACAACTGTATGAGGATTTGGACCGCACGGTGAACAGGAGGCTCCTGCTGAATTTAGGGGGAAGATATCAGTATAAAGACATAGAGTGTTCCATACAATGCTATAACTTGCTTGATTCGGATTATACGCAAGGTGGAGAAGATGTCGATGTCCCTCAGCAAGGTATAAGTTTTTTAGCTAAATTAATATATAAGTTTTCCATTCGTTAGCAGTATGAAAAGTTTAAATGAAATACAATACCGTATCTGGTTTGACGATATGCTGAAGCGTTCGGACACATATAATATAGGCTGTTCTTTCTCGGTGACAGGAAGGCTTTCCTATACACTCCTGGAGCGTTCGTTGCATAAGATCATGAGTGAGTATGAGCCATTTCATTCAACGATAGCCATGGACGGGAAGGAACCCCGTTTTTGTGTGAGAAAAGAATTCGAGACTCCCTTTAAGGTGATCGGACTGGATGAAAGCAGTACTCAGGAGGATTTCATGGAAAGGATAGATGAGATCGCACGTTTCCCTTTCGATTTGGAGAAAGACTTGCCTTGCAGATTTTATATATTGGAAAATGGAGCGAAGTCTTTTTTTGTGATATGTTTTCATCATATTGTTCTGGACGCACAGTCTATAGAAGTCTTTTGTGACAGGCTTTCTGTCATATACAATGCTTTGAAGGCAGACTGTGAGATCCCTGCCAGCGGCCTTCCTTCTTTAGAAGAATTTAATGATTACCTGATTTCTTCTTATCCGGAAAAAGCGAGACATGACGATGTCGCTTATTGGAGAAATTATCTGAAAGATGCCCGACTACATACTTCAATACCTTTATCATGGGCTTCTCACAAGAAGGGTTGTGATAAGTTTTTTTGGCAAATAGGGAATGAGGCGTATTTGAAGGCATGTGAGTTTTGCAGTAAATATGAAGTTACATTATTCCGCCTTTTCACTGCAGTATGGTCTGTAGTGTTAAGCCGTTTCCTTAATAATAAAGATTTGGTCTTGGATTATACGGCTCATGTGCGGACACCTTGGGGTAAAAACATAATGGGAGTATGTTTTAACAATCTTCCTTTGCGGGTGGAGGTTGATGAGGAAAAGAGTTTTCTGGATTTGCTCTCAAAGATTCAGAAAGACCGGAATGAAAGCAAGCCGCATCAAAGGGCAACCTATGCGAATTATCTGAAATTTTTGCGCGGGAGCCAGGCTCATCCGCAAGAGCCTCCTTTTAATGTCGGGATCAATTATCCGATCCATAACCATTCGTTAAGTTTTCATTTTGACGGGTGTTCGGCTGACTTCTTTCACCAGACGGCAATGAGCCTGCCGGGCGATCTGTATTTGGTCATAGAAGATGATGACATGTTGTCATGCAGAATCTGGTATAGTGAGAGAGTCTCTTCTGTTTATGCCGGACTGCTGGCAAAGGGATTTTCCGAGGTCCTCATGAAGGTGACAGACGCTCCGGAACAGGCCGTTCGGGAAATCAGCATGTTGTCAGAACAGCGGAAACATGAGCTGATAATGGCCAATAGCATCAGTCAGAGATCTCCTGGCTTTACCGTTTGTTCTGGTCGTAATGATTTCTCTTCGGTAATAACACAATTTGATAAAATCGCATTGGAGCATTGTGCTCATACCGCTTTTGTCTTTCTTGATGAAGAGTATTCTTATAAGTCTCTTTATAGTCAAAGTATAAATATCGCGGCGCATATACAGGCTTGGCTGGCCGGACACGGACTGTCCCGTCATAAGATTCCTATAGCGTTTTGCATAGAAAGCAGGCAATATTTGTATGCATGCATATTGGGTATTCTGAGATGCGGTTGCGCATACATTCCGATAGATCCCTCTTTCCCTGAAAGCCGTCGGGATTTTATTTTAAGCGATTCGGGTGCTATGCTTTTACTGGCGGACAGGCCATTGGAGATCCATGCGGCCGGCGTTTCGGCAATGGACATTACCGGTTTCATGGCAGATGCCGATGAGACAGACTTTGCCGGTAGCGTGCCTGTCAGCCCGCACGACACCGCTTACATATTATATACGTCCGGTACGACCGGCACGCCCAAGGGTATTCCTATAACCCATGGCAATCTGATGGCTTTTCTGAATCACGTGCGGGACGCTTTTCATATTGACGGCACCAGTGTCGTATTGCAATACGCCAATACCGGCTTTGATGTTTCCATAATGGAAATATTCATGACTTTAACCCGTGGAGGAAAACTTGTCTTGCCCGCGAATGAGGAAAGGAAGGATCCTGACGCGGTCTTACGTCTGATAAAAAGGCATCAGGTGAATGTCTGTTCCATAGCTCCTGCTATGTTGACTTTGTTGCCTGTGGAGCCTTTGCCTTGTGTAAGGCTGTTTATTGTGGGCGGTGAAAGCACTTCCCAGGAGACTGTGGACAAATGGAAAAACGGACAGACATTTGTCAATGTATATGGTCCGACGGAGACGACCATATGGGTCACGTCATGTATCATGGAGGATGGGACACCTGCCAACGACATCGGTTTGCCGTTCGCTGGGGTCTCATGTTATGTGTTGGACGAGAAGCTGAATCTTGTACCTGATGGAATAGCGGGAGAATTATATATAGGCGGTCTGCAGTTGACGCAAGGATATTTGAACCGTCCTGATTTGAACAGTGAAAAGTTTATACTTAATCCTTATCAGTCAGAAGAAGATAAAAGGCATGGGATCAATGGTGTCTTGTATCGGAGCGGCGATCTGGTAAAGAGAATGCCTGACAATCATATCTTATTTTTAGGCAGAACCGATTTTCAAGTTAAGATCAGAGGTTTTCGCATTGAATTGGGAGAGATTGAAAATAAGCTTCTTCAATATCCGGGTGTCTGTCAGGCTGCTGTCGCCGCGTCTGACTATAGGGGCAGAAAGGTTTTGGCCGCATACATTCAGCCGGCAGCGCAAAAAGTGTTGGATATGGCAGATTTAAAGAGTTTTCTTCAAAGGGAATTGCCTGTATATATGCTTCCTGCGGTTATCACACCTTTGCAAGAGTTTCCTTATAATTCCAATGGGAAAATAGACCGGAAACGGTTGCCCGCTCCGGTCTTCCGGGAGGAGGTCCGTGAAGCCGAAGCTCCGCTCACCGGGACAGAGCGGCGTCTGGCCTCTTTATGGGCCGCTTTGCTGCCTGTACAGGCCATCGGCCGCAGCGACAGCCTGACCTCTCTGGGCGGGGATTCGATGGCCGTCATCCAGCTCTCGTTCCGCATTCATGAGGAGTTCGGTTTCCGGATCAAGGTCGCCGACATTTACCGGCATCTTGTGTTGAGCGATTTGGCCGGCTTTATAGATCGGCATTCGGACACTGCGGCTCAAGAGACTTCCGGAGAAGACATGCCAGAGGCTGCCGCCGAAGGGCCGGTTCCTTTGTCGCCCACGCAGTTCAGTCTGTGGCTGCAGTGTGTGCAGTCAGCGGAGATGAAGGACGCTTATGTTGTGCCCTGCATGTTCGAGTGCCCCCCAGGGACGGATCCTGCGGTCTTGGAGGACGCGCTGAACCGTCTGACGGAAGTGCAGGACGCTTTCCGGATCTCGTTTCCCATGGACGGGAGCGGCAAGCCTTTTATCCGCGTGGCCGGCTGGCGGCCTTTCCGCTTGGAAGTGTGGGACATTGCCGGCGAAGAGTTGGGAGAGCGTCTGAATCAGGACATCCGTGTCTCTTTTGATCTGGAGCAAGGCTCGCTGTTCCGTTGTACGCTCTATCGCGTGGACGGCCGACGCTATGTATGCTCCCTGGTCATGCACCATCTGATCTCAGACGGCTGGTCGGTGCGGCTCATCCGGGAGTTGCTGCTGCAGGCGGTCTCCGGACAGACTCCCGATTGGAGGCGGGCCGATGGCAGCTATGTCAGGTATGCGTTGGAAGCGGGTCGGTTTGTGATGACTGAGGCATACTCCAGGAGGCTGGAATACTGGAGGAAATACCTGGATGGAGCGGTTGAGCTGGTTTTCCCGCCTCAGGGGCAGGAGCCATCCGGCGTTTTAGACGGGCAGCTGTATTCCCGTCAGCTCCCGCCGGATCTGAGAGCCGGCATATCTGATTTTTGTCGTACGCATAATTCCAGCCCGTTTCTTTTCTATCTTTCAGCTTATATGCTGTTGCTTTCGCGTCTGTTGAAGCAGTCTGATTTTGCGGTCGGCATTCCGTTTTGGGGCAGAGAGCAAAAAAAATATGATCGGGTGATAGGTTATTTTGTAAACACATTGCCTATACGCTTCAAAGACGCATACAAGCAAAGCGATTATTTCCAATATCTGAATGATGTGCGGAAGAGCCTGTTGGATGCGGAAGAGAACGCCGCATCTCTGCGGGAGATAGCGGATGCTGTGCGTTCCTGTTCGGCAGGCGCGGATTTCGCTTTAGTCAAGACGATGTTTTCGTATGAGGAAAAGGAGCGGCTGGCTGATTGTCTGCGGCGTGACAAGTCGGCGTTTGACCTTTCGATGATTGTCTCCTATGATTCCGGGGGACACGTCTGGTGCGAATTGGAATACAGGCATTCCGCTTATGCCCATGCGGATGTGGAGCGAATGGCAGACGCTTATTTGGCTTTATTGTCAGGCATTGTCGCTCATCCGGACAAGCCTTTGGACTCTTACCCGTTAGTGCCTGCGGCATATAGGCAGCTGGTGATGAGGCAAAACTCAGTCAGTCAGCAGGTGGAGGTTGACATTCCTTCGTTTTTAGACAGTTTTTCTGACAGGGTGGCGAGGTGCCCTTGGGATACGGCCGTTGTCTGTAAAGGGACGGTCGTCAGCTACAAAGAACTGGACGAAATCTCAGATAAAGTAGCCTCAAGCATCGGCCATGGCGTAAGATCTGTGGGGGTCGGCGTGAGCATGACCGCATCGGCTGACTGCATAGCCGCGCTTGTCGGGGTGTTGAAGGCAGGGTGCTATTACGTGCCGTTGGATAAGGATTTGCCGGACGAGCGTAAGGCGTTCATCTTAAGAGACGCTGCCTGCCAGATGTTGTTTACGGATGAAAGCTTCCCGCTGGCGGAGCCGGTGGAGCCGGATTCCAAATTCGCTTTGTCCGCGAAAGAATCATCAGATTGGGCATATGTGATCTATACGTCAGGAACGACGGGTCTGCCGAAAGGGGTTCCCATAACATGCCAGGCCTTGTCTCTTCTGACAGATACAGAAAGGGAAAGATTCGGTTTGACTGAAAAAAGTCGGGTGCTGTTGTTTTCGAGTATAAGTTTTGACGCTTCGGTGACGGAGATATTCACCACATTATCAGTCGGCGCGACGTTGGTGGTCGCATCTCCCGCACAGCGCAAAGATCCGGAGAAGCTTGCTGATCTGTTGGAGATGGAGAGTATCAGTTGCGCCACTATCCCTCCGGCTTTGTTGCCGCTTCTGCCTCACAGGGATTTCCCCGCGCTGAAGACTCTGATAGTGGGAGGGGAGACGACAGCCCGGCCGGTCATTGAAAAATGGAGTCGGGGCCGCACGCTCATCAACGCCTACGGCCCGACGGAGAACACGGTGGACACCACGATGTGTGTGGTGGACGGTACGTCCGAGTCCAACGACATAGGCACGCCCCTCCCCGGTGTCTCCTGCTATGTCTTGGACGAGCGTCTGAACATCGTCCCGCCGGGCATGACGGGCGAGCTGTACATCGGGGGCGTGCGCCTGACCGGGGGCTACCTGAACCGTCCGGACCTGAACCGCGAGAAGTTTGTGGACAATCCCTATGTCACCTCCGAGGACAAGGCCAGGGGTATCAACACCCGCCTCTACCGCAGTGGCGACCTGGTGAGATGCAGGCCGGACGGGCATCTGATCTTCATGGGTCGTGCGGACACTCAGGTGAAGCTGAGGGGGTTCCGCATTGAGCTGTCTGAGATCGAGACCGTGCTCCAGAGTCTCCCCCATGTGCGGAACGCCTTGATCGAGGTACGGAACGGCGAGGAGCTGGCCGCTTTTGTGCAGACAGACGGTCGGCCTGCGGACATCGCGGAGCTGCAAAGGATCTTGCGCGGGAAGTTGCCCCCTTACATGGTGCCTTCCAAGTGGGCCGTCGTGGATGAGTTTCCGCTCACGACGAACGGCAAGATCGACCGCCGCCGTCTGCCCGAGCCGGACATTGCGGTCGGAGCGGCCGGTGTGGTTCCTGCGGCCACTGAGAGCGAGCGGCTGTTGCTGGCGGAGGCGCGGGCCGTGATGGGCACGGAAGCTGTCGGGGTGGAGACAGACCTGCCGGACGCGGGCATGACTTCCATGCAGGTCATGGAGTTTGTGGCACGGGTAGCCGGTCGCATGTCTTTGCGCCTCACGGCCTCTTCGGTTTACAAAGACCGGACCATACGCCGGCTGCTGAGGGGTACGGAGGAAAGGTTGTGCTATTGGTGGAACGCGGAGGATAAGGATAAGCCGGTACTGGTTCTGATCGCCGGCTTTCCTGATGTGTCACCCTCCTATGACAGCTTTCTGCAAAGTCTGTCGCGCTGTTTCTCCATTTTTGTTTTTGAGTCCACTTATGCTTTCTTTGCCGGCAGGGATAAGGTCTTGCTTGAGGATTTGTTCCGGTTTTACGAAGAGTCATTGTCCGAAGCCTTGCAAGGACGTTCCGTGGACATTCTTACGGGGTATTGCATGGGTGCAGAACTGGCCATAGCCTTTGCGGAATATATGCGGGAACATAATCCGGGCACTTCTCCCTATAAAGTGTTAAATATGGAGGCTGTCTGTCGGCGTCCGGACGTAGGGGATGTTCCGTATGTTCCGGAAGAGACGTTAAAAGACCGTATTCTGGCAGCCGATGCGTTATATAAGGATTTTCCGGGTCTGGAAAGCTATCAGGGTTTCATAGTCCATGTGATGGCCGGACATTGCTCCAATGTCATCTATCTGGAGGCCGGCGAGGAGACCGATGAAAACGTCATCCGCCGGATCCGCGAGTCTTGGGAGGCCAACCGCCGGGCATGGCGCGCGCACTATCCCTCCGCCCCTTACTACGAGCTGGACTGCGACCACTGGACCTTCTTTGAGGAAAGCAACCTGAAGGCTTTGCGCGAGATTATCCGAAAGCACTGGCACATATAGAGGAGCGGCCGACGTTATGACTGTCTTGCATACGTATGTGCAAGATTCCGCATTCGTCTGTGCAAAGTCCTGCATACATTTATGCAAAGTCTTGCATATGCGCATGCGGAACCTGTATGAAAAAAGAACGTTTATGACTGTTTGTTTAAATGATTGATAAGAAAATGATACAAAACGAAACCATTGCCAATATCCTGACGCGGGTTACCGTCAGGAACTTTACAGACGAGCCGGTCTCTGACAGGTCCCTGCGGCTGCTGCTGCAGGCGGCTATGGCCGCGCCAAGCTCCATGAATCTGCAGCCTTGGCACTTCATCGTGATACGCGACGAGTCGCTCAAGCGGATCCTGAAGGACAGCCTGCCATACGCCAGAATGATCAACCGGGGATGCGCCGGCATTGTGGTCTGCGGAGACACCTCCTTGTATGAACACATCAACAGGACGGACCGCGAGGACAACACGCTCTACTGGGTGCAGGACTGCTCGGCCGCTTCCGAAAACCTTCTTCTGGCCGCGCACGCCATCGGGCTGGGTGCGGTCTGGACGGGTGTCTGGCCGCTACAGAGCCGGGTGGACAGGCTGCGCGGCCTGCTGGACATTCCGGGCCACGTCGTGCCGCTGAATCTGATATTGGTGGGACATCCCGTGAGTCTCCCTCTCCCCAAGGAGAAATGGGACGAAAAGAAGCTGCACTATGACAGGTTCTGACGGGCCGCATCCTGCGGGAGACGCGCGGCCGGAGATCCGAATGGATGAATGACTGAATAATGACTGATTAATTAAATGATTGATACCTATGGATTTGAAGTTACATCATGTAGGCTACACCGTGGCCGACATTTCCGTTTCCGCGAAGCGGTTTGAGCATTTCGGCTATCGTGCCGGTGAGGTGTTGCACGACCAGGACCTGCAAGTGGAGCTGTGTCACCTTGTCAAGGAAGGAGCCGTGACCGTTGAGCTGGTCCGCCAGCTGCAGCCCGATTCCCTGGAGGCGAGACTGCTGGAGGTCAATGGGGTCATGCCTTATCACTTGTGTTACGAGGCGGAAGCGTTCGGCGAGGCTTGCGCGGATTTGGAGAGTCAGGGATATAAGAGACTGTTTGATCCGGTTCCGGTCAGGGTTTTGGGCGGGAGGCGCATTTGCTATTTCCACCATCCCGCCGTGGGGTATGTGGAGCTGGTCTCGGTTCGGTGACCGGCTCCGGCGGCCGGTTATTGGCGGGAGGTGATGTGGAAACAGGCCTGACGGATCTCATACTTCACGTAGCACAGTCCTTTCCCTTTCAGGTCGCGCAACACTTCGGCCAGCACCATTTTCAGGTGCTCCGGGCGCACGTCCTGCATCGGGCGCCCGCTCTCGCTTTCCACTTTCTCAAAGCGTTTCCAGCTGATGTCGAAAGTTGTGCCATAAGAGTGGGCGGAGACAGCTGTCGCATTTCCGTTCCGGCGCCGGAGCCGCTTCACGTCTTCCCTTGTGCGCAGCACGGAAGTTACGATCACCTTGTTGGGGTTCAGTCCTTTGGCGGCCAGCGAGTCGAGGAAGTTGCATCCTATCTTGTCAAGCAAGGCCGCCGCTCCTGGCGTGAGGTAGGGGATGGAGTGGGTGAGCGAGTCCACGGTGTAATGTCCGCAGGTCTCGATGTGCCGCAGTCGGCCGCCTGCTCTGCAAGCGTCTTTTCTGGATGAGAGCGGTCTCACCCCTATGGCATGGGCTATGTTGAGCTGCTTGCTGTTGCGGTCGCCGAAGGTCAGCCCGTAGTGGCTCACTCCACGGATGTTGTGCGGCCGGTTCCGTTTGAGCGTCACCTCTTCTTTGTCTTTGCCGGCAGAAAGGGTCGGGATGCATAGCGCTCCTGCCAGCCAAAGGAGCGGAAGCGTGCGGAAAATTCTTTTTTTTGTCATTCCTTTGCTTGTTGGTTCTGATTCAGTTTTTGTGAAAACGGTGGCAAAGTTACTGTTTTTTTTGACGCTTGGCGGATAAATGGCGGAGAAAGGTTATCTTTGCACCCGCAAAAAAGTAAAAAAGGAGAGAAACAGCGTGCAACGTTATTTTATTTATTTGGCCTACGACGGAACAGCCTACCACGGCTGGCAGATCCAACCCAACGGCATTAGTGTGCAGGAATGTCTGATGAAGGCGCTTTCCGTCTTGTTGCGGCGGGACACGGAAGTGGTGGGTGCCGGGCGTACCGATGCCGGTGTGCATGCCTTGAGAATGGCGGCCCATTTTGACAGCGAGCGACCCTTGGACACTTCATGGATGGTGGACAAGCTGAATCGCCTGTTGCCCCCAGACATCGGTGTCAGCGGCATACGTGCGGTGAAGCCCGACGCGCATGCTCGTTTTGATGCGCTTTCGCGCACTTATCATTATTATGTGACCACAGCCAAGTCTCCGCTTTCCCGCCATTATACCTGTCGGCTGTATCAGGAGCCTGATTTCGGTCGGATGAATGAGGCGGCCGGCCGTTTGTTTGATTATACAGACTTCACCAGCTTCAGCAAGCTTCATACGGATGTCAAGACCAACAATTGCAAGATCATGAAGGCGGAATGGATCCGGCAGGATGAGACAACCTGGATGTTTGTCATTCAGGCAGATCGTTTCCTGCGCAACATGGTGCGCGCCGTTGTGGGCACACTGCTGGAGGTCGGGCGCGGCAAACTTACGGTCGATGGCTTTTGCCGTGTCATCGAGCGGCGGGACCGTTGTGGCGCAGGCATGTCGATGCCCGGCAACGCCTTGTTCCTGTCCGATGTCGTCTATCCGGATTCGGTTTTTCTGGAAGATGACGGAGAATGAGATCATCAACAAAAATAAGTGAACGATTATAGCCTGAGAATAATAAGATGTGGTTGTTTCTATCTTTTCTTTCGGCAGCTTTGCTGGGCTTCTATGATGCCTTCAAGAAGCGTTCGTTGCGAGGGAATGCTGTGTTGCCGGTGTTGTTTCTGAACACGGTGTTTTCCAGCCTTCTGTTTCTGCCGTTTATCCTGTTGTCATACTTGGCTCCTTCTTTTCTGGGAGGCACCATCTTTGAGATGCCTGTTGCCGGCTGGGAGGAGCACAAGTACATTCTTGTGAAATCGTTTATCGTCCTTTCCTCTTGGGTGTTCGGCTATTTCGGCATGAAACATCTCCCCCTGACTATCGTGGGACCCATCAATGCCACCCGTCCGGTGATGGTGCTGGTGGGGGCGTTGCTGTTTTTCGGCGAGCGTTTGAATCTGTACCAGTGGACGGGTGTCTTGCTTGCCGTCCTGTCCTTTTTCATGCTGAGCCGTTCGGGCAAGCGGGAGGGGATTGATTTCCGTCACAACAAGTGGATCTTCTTCATCGTGCTTGCGGCTGTGACAGGTGCCGTCAGCGGTCTGTATGACAAGTATCTCATGACCCGCCTCAACCCGATGTTGGTGCAGTCCTGGTACAATGTCTACCAGGTGTTCATCATGTGTCCTGTCATTCTCCTGTTGTGGTACCCCAAGCGCAAGACGGGCACACCTTTCCACTGGGAATGGACCATTGTCGGCATATCCGTATTTTTGTGTGCGGCCGATTTCGCCTATTTTTATGCCTTGAGCCAAGAAGACTCTCTGGTATCTGTTGTGTCCATGGTGCGGAGAGGCAGTGTAGTGGTCTCTTTCTTGTTCGGAGCCTTGTTCTTCCGTGAAAAGAACTTAAAAAGCAAGGCTGTCGACCTGATTTTGGTGCTGATAGGAATGTTCTTCTTATATTTGGGCAGCAAATAGATAAAAGTAACAGTTGAATATTTGACAGAATACATCATGGCAGAAGTTTTACAGATAGCAGACGGGCTGAAAGCGGAGAAATACCGTGTGCTGCTGCCTCAGGTGGCGGCTCTTTCGGCAGGTGAGACTGACGATGTGGCGTTGATGGCCAATGTGTCGGCAGCGCTCAGGGAGACATTCGGCTTCTTTTGGGTGGGTTTTTATCGGGTTCAGGCCGATGAATTGGTGGTAGGCCCGTTTCAGGGCGCTCCGGCTTGCATGCGCATCCGCTACGGAAAAGGGGTGTGTGGCACGGCATGGGCGGAAGGGCGGACTGTGGTGGTGCCGGACGTGAGCGAGTTTCCGGGGCATATCGCCTGTAGCCCCTTTTCCCGTTCGGAGATCGTGGTCCCTCTGTGGCGGGACGGACGTGTCTGGGCCGTGCTTGACATAGACAGCGACCGCCCGGATAACTTTGACGAGACAGACGCCCGTTGTCTGGAAGACCTGTGCGGAGAGGTGTTTCCCCGTTGACCTTCGGGCGGACAATCCAGACGGGCTGTCTGCTGCCTGTGTCTCTAAATAATTAATACTTAATCCATTAATCCATTATCAGTAAAGTGAATCGTATAGCAGTATTATTGATCGTCCTGTCTTGCCTGATGTGGCATGCGGACATGCGGTCGCAAGAGTTGAAAGACTATTTTGTGCAGATGCCCGACTCGTTGGCTCCCTTGTTGAGCGATGTGAATCGGGCTGATTTCATCGATTTTCTGGAAAGCAAGATGAAGGCGAGAGTGACCAACCGTTTTGACGGCACATCGGAGATGACCGGACTGTCCGCAGATTACCTTTGTGTCCGGATGACATCTCAGAGTACTTGCCAGATGAAGCTGCTTCCTGTGACAGACAGCACACGGGTCATCTGTGTGGTATCTACCGTCAGCGCGCCTGCTCCAGACAGCCATATCCGGTTTTATGATACCGACTGGAAGCCGTTGCCTCTGTCGGACTACCTGCCTTCACTGCCGGTGACGGATGACTTTATCCTTCCGCCTTCTGACACGGCCGATGTTTACGCATACCGGTCCGCCCTCAGGCAGGCCGACATGCTGCTGATGGAGGCTCGCCTTTCAGCCGATGAGGCTACGTTGGCCTTCTCTTTTTCCACACTTGGCTATATGGAAAAAGAAGCGGCGGACAGGCTGAGGCCGTTTGTCCGCCGCGAAGTGGTCTACCGTTGGTCGGGTGGAAAGTTTGTCCGCCAGTGATGTCTCATTTCACCTTGATCTTGTCGAAACCTTCGCCATACACGCCTATGACCGCGCTTTGCGACACGAAAGCATGCGGATCAATGTCCTTGATGAGCCGGAAGATGACGGACGACTCCCGTTTTTTGGCCAGCACAAACAGCATTTTGATTTCCTTGCCGCTATAGAAGCCCGAAGCGTCGATGACGGTCACCCCCCGGTGGGGATGCTCGTTGATGTGGCGGCCTATCTCTTCGTACTTTTCACTGATGATAAAGAACTGTACGGACTGGCGGGCACTGTTGACCACCTGGTCCAGCACGAAACTGCATATGTAGAGAGTGACATAGCCATAGACCACCTTTTCCCAGTCCTGCAAGACAAAATAGCCGGAAGAGATGATGATGAGGTCACATATGAGCATGACCTTTCCCAGTGATATGTCGCGGTACTTGTTGACGATGGCGGCTATGATGTCTGTGCCGCCCGTGCTTCCGTTGGAGGAAAAGGCGATGCCGATGCCGCTCCCGCAGAAAGAAGCGCCGATGACGCAGGCCATGAAAGGCTGGTCATGCAGGAGGGTCACATCTCCTGCCAGCCGCTGGATCAGCGAGAGGAAGAATGTCAGTGTGAACACGGCGAAGACCGTCTTGACGCTGAACTTCCAGCCTAAGATCCAGACGGACAGGATCAGGAGGATGACATTGATGCCGAAATAGGTGTATTGCACGGGAAATCCCGTGGCGAAATACACGATGGATGCGATGCCGGGCACACCTCCGGTAGTGATGTCGTTGGGCAGGAGGAACACTGTCCAGCCGATGCCATAGAGGATCATGCCTAAGGCGATCATCAGGAAGTCTTTTATTTCCCTCAGCATGTATTGTTTGGAGGGAGAAGGAAAACTGGTTTTCATTCGATAAACGCGTGTTGGTTGCTTTTTTAAAAAATCGGCAGCAAAGACTGGGCTTTTTGGGGAGGCTCAATCGTCGGTGAGTTTCCGATAGCGGACGCGGGTAGGCTCTTCCTTGCCCAGGCGTTTCAGCTTGTTTGCCTCATATTCCGAATAAGATCCTTGGTAGAAGAACACGTTGGAGTCGCCTTCAAAGGCCAGGATGTGTGTGCAGATCCGATCCAGAAACCACCGGTCGTGGCTGATGACCACTGCGCATCCGGCAAAGTCTTCCAGACCTTCTTCCAGTGCCCGCAGGGTGTTTACGTCGATGTCGTTGGTCGGCTCGTCGAGCAGCAACACATTGCCTTCCTCCTTGAGGGCCATGGCCAGGTGCAGGCGGTTGCGTTCGCCTCCGGAAAGTACCCCGCAGAGTTTCTCTTGGTCGGCTCCGGAGAAGTTGAAACGCGAGAGGTAGGCACGTGCGTTGATGTCTCGGCCTCCCATGCGGATCAGGTCATTGCCTCCTGAGACGACTTGGTAAACGGTTTTGCCCGGGTCAATGTCCTTGTGCTGCTGGTCCACGTAGGATATCTTGACGGTTTCTCCCACTTCAAACTCGCCTCTGTCCGGCTTCTCCAGCCCCATGATCAGCCGGAACAGTGTGGTTTTTCCGGCGCCGTTCGGGCCGATGATGCCCACGATGCCGTTTGGCGGCAGCATGAAGTTGAGGTCGTCAAACAGCAGTTTGTCGCCGTATGCCTTGGCCACGTGTTTGGCTTCGATCACCTTGTTGCCCAGGCGCGGGCCGTTTGGAATGAAGATTTCCAGTTTTTCTTCCTTTTCCTTCACGTCCTCGTTCAGCAGCTTATCATACGAGTTCAGGCGGGCTTTCCCTTTCGCCTGGCGTGCCTTGGGAGCCATGCGCACCCATTCCAGTTCACGTTCCAGGGTCTTCCGGCGCTTGCTGGCCACTTTCTCTTCCATTTCCATGCGTTTTGTCTTTTGCTCCAGCCAGCTCGAATAGTTCCCTTTCCAAGGGATCCCCTCTCCACGGTCAAGCTCCAAGATCCATCCGGCCACGTGATCCAGGAAATAGCGGTCGTGTGTGACGGCAATTACGGTTCCTTCGTATTGTTGCAAATGCTGTTCCAGCCAGTCGATGGATTCGGCATCCAGGTGGTTGGTCGGTTCGTCCAGCAACAGAATGTCCGGTTTTTGCAGGAGCAGACGGCAGAGGGCTACGCGGCGGCGTTCGCCTCCCGAAAGGTTTTCCGCTTTTTGGTTTTCGGGCGGACAGCGCAATGCGTCCATGGCCCGTTCCAGCTTGCTGTCAAGGTTCCAAGCGTCAGTCGCGTCAATCAGGTCTTGCAGCTCTGCTTGTCTGGTGAACAGCTTGTCCATTTTTTCCGGATCTTCATAATATTCAGGTAATCCGAATTTCTGGTTGATCTCTTCATATTCGGCCAATGTATCTACAATGGGCTGCACTCCTTCCATCACAATTTCCTTTACGGTTTTTGCGGGATCCAGATAAGGCTCTTGTGGCAGATAACCTACGGAATACCCTGGTGAGAACACGACTTCCCCCTGATAAGATTTGTCCAGTCCGGCAATGATTTTCAACAAAGTCGATTTTCCTGAACCGTTGAGGCCGATAATGCCGATTTTTGCTCCATAGAAGAAAGACAGATAGATGTCTTTCAATACTTGTTTGTTGTTTTGCTGAATCGTTTTGTTCAGCCCGACCATTGAAAAAATTATTTTCTTGTCATCAACTGTTGCCATAAATAATGATATTACGTGGATAAAATAGATTCTTAAAACTTCGTACTCTTTGTAATTTGGCAACAAATTTAGATATAATCTGCGGGATTCTATACCGGCAGAATGAAGAAAATGTTTTTCTTTAGAGGAAAGGTAATAAAAAAAGTGAAAAAGGCTTTGCACAATCGAAAAGAATCTCTACCTTTGCGCCCGCTTAACGGCACTAAGGTTTGATTCGCTAGCTCAGCAGGTAGAGCACATCCCTTTTAAGGATGGGGTCTTGGGT
>CALUOU010000022.1 GCA_944322335.1 uncultured Bacteroides sp. | reverse complement strand
CCCCGGATGCTGTCGCGGACGGAGGAGTTTTCCTTGTAGGCTGCTGCGATGCGGCGGACGAGCGGCTGCCAGTCGCCCTCGAAAGCCATGGCGTCCATTTCGTCTTGCAAGGCGGAAAAATCCATCTCATAACTGCGGTTGAAATAGTCGCTAAGGCTTTTATGCATATGCGCAAAGTCCGGTATGTCGTAATCCGTTCAATCCGCACCTACAACAGGCTTCAATTCGACTTACCAACTTTAGGCACAAAAGCTATCCCAACGGATAACAGCTATACAATATATCCGTTTTCGCGTAACTTCCCAATGATTATCGGGAACCGTTTGTCCCATGCCGCATATTCCAAGGCATTCCTGTAGTTTCTGTCCACCAAAGGCTGATAACTGGAAATGTGCTCCAAAATCGTCTGAAGCTGTTCCTCCGGCTTTGTCCAATCCACCTCCACCACGGGATCATACCCCAACAAATCTATCAGTTCCTGAGGCGCCCTCCCTACAATCAGGCAACGGCTCAACATGCCTTCCCAATACCGTTGGGTCAGCGTATCCAGATTCCCCGCATTTTCAGGATGAGTGTCCGCCCTTGGGAAAGAGACCATTATTTTCACATGAGGCAAATTGGCACACAAATCGTCCGTTGAGGGGAAAGCCAATTGCAGAAGCCTCCCGTTGGCATCAAAGATATTCCTATAATAAGTTTTCACCACCCCAGCCTCATGCATCTTCTCCAACAATAAGTGATAATCTTTTTTCTGCCTTCCCAGCTCATACACGTCTATCGTCCGATGGGCCAACTCGTCTCCTTTCTTAAAATCATTCACATCAATCCCTTCCGGCACCCAATAGGCAGGTATTCCCCAATCTTTAGAGATCATTTCCGCGACAGACCTGACAGTCACAAAAACAATCTTGCAGTCTAATATTTTCAGATCGTTATGCAGCTGTTCCCAAAAGATAGGCCAGACATCCCACAACATAGGTATAATCTCATAGCGGTAGCAAAAAGGGAAAGCATTCCTAAAGAGAGCCTCCCCACGAGAGGTCACCATCACCGCTTTCCTTTTCTTCCTCTTCCGGAACAGAGAATAACATGATATGGCCATCCTCTTTAAAGCGTCTCCCTGATGGAACACGTCTTCTATGATCGCAGGCTTTGCCTCATTTTCCTTGCCTCTCTTCAAAAGGCCCCAACAGGAGCGGATTATGACCAACAGGATGTCATGTGAATAGACAAGGCAATTAAACAGGAAGGACTTTTTCACCTTAAACCCGCTTCTTTGCGCCGCCTCAACAAACTGGCACATATAAAACTGGAACTGCCCCTGGCGTCTCTTCCTTTCCTTAACATACACTTTCATCTTATCGCCCTCCTTTCCTTATCGGCAAACAAACCGGAACAAATGCCTTTGACGACAGCCCCCACCAGGCCAATCCGCCTCTTCCATACATATTCAGCAGTCTTCTTGGGAATCACCACCGAAAGCAGATACAGGCAAGAAAGGACCTTTCGCCAAGACTTGTTGTTACGGCGGGCAAACAACATACGAGAGCGGTATAAATAATACTCCCTGAAAGGCGTGAGCAGAGGCAGGCTCATGCCTTCCTTGTGATAAATCTGAGCGGCCGGCTCATAATATAGAATATATCCGCCCTCACGTATGCGCAAACTCCAGTCAAACTCCTCATAAAACAGGAAATAGATCTCTGGCATCATTCCCACTTTCTCTATCACATCCCGGCGGACCATCATGGCTGCCCCATGCAAAATATCCGTCTGCTTGGGACGCATGTATTCGTCCATTCTGTCCCGGGAGAATTTCTCTGTGGTATGGCGCAAGGTGATGGGAGTCATGTCCTGATAGCCGTAATACTGAAGGCTGTCCGGATGATGGTAGAAAAAAATGCAAGGAGAGACACCTCCTATGCGTTTGTCAGCCAGCCGATTGACCAAAGGCGATAAAAGGGGAGCCTTCAATACGGTGTCATTGTTTAAAAACAAGATATAAGCCCCACGCGCATATTGATACCCCAGATTATTCCCCCCGGCAAATCCCAAATTAGTCTCACTGCGCACAACCTTCACATCGGTACAGGCTCTCTGCACCTTTTCCGCATCATCCCCCTCTGAAGCGTTGTCCACAACAATCACCTCATAAGGATAAGTCTCCATCCGCTTTAGCGAAGCTATCAGCTCCAACGTGTCTTGCCAACCGTTATGGTTGACCGTTATTATAGAAACCAATGAGTTTTCCATTCTTACTCCCTTATTTCCGCATTATCTATTTCTGTTCTTATCTATCAAGTTAGACTCCTGGTCCTTATATTCTTTAGAGGAGGTGAAAAACAGATGGAACTTCCCGACAATTTGCCCGACACGCACCAGAAAACGCCTCCATAAGCTCATTCCGATGGTCCCATAGCCTGTAATGGCACGCACTTCAGCATTGTATAAGAAAAGTATTTTCCCATAGTTTTTCAGCCCCAAAGCCAGCGCCCCGTCTTCTCCTCTAATGATATGAGTGCGTATGCCCACCTCTAAAGCTTCCTTTGTGCGGTAAGCGAAAACCAAACCACGGACACTCAATTCCGGCCGACGTATGGCTTGCATGCGCAAATAGGCATTACGCATCTTTTCATACATCCACAACTGCCATACAGGAGTGTGAGGAGTCGGGAAATAGCCCCATGTCCCGTTCACCCCCACCACCTTGGGATCCCGCTCCAGCACATCGGCCATGCAATCCACATAAGAAGGCGGATACAAGGTGTCTGAGTCAATGTTGATGTGATATTTCCCACGCGCATGTCGCAGACCGCATAAACGGGCAGAGCCGCAGCTATGGTGCTTCTCCACAAAATAGGGCACTCCTGTGGCCTGAAAGATCTCAGCTGTCTTGTCCTGAGAATCATTGTCCACTCCAATGATTTCAATCGGATACCTCGTCTTCATCTCACTCAAAGCCCATAAACAGGCCAGCAAATGCTTTTCCTCGTTATATCCGATCACTGACACGGTAACCAACGGATGAGGACTCTGAAGTCTCGCTATCTTTTCGCGGATGGAAGCCGCCAGCTCAACATAAGTCGCTCCGTCATAGGCTTTGCCGTATACCTTCAAATAATTGTCATACCAACGTTCTCTCATAACCTTTGTATCGTATTTTTCAAACCAATCATTCCATGCAGCACCCCATCCACCCAGCAGGGGGGAAGCTGCGCAAAAGCGGAAAAAAGTCTCTTCGCCACAGAAGGGAATGACAACCCGACCTCCGGATGCTTCCGCCGCAAGCCCTGATAATCCTTCAGAACCAGCAGACGCTCCCTCTTACGCATCTCCCCACGTTTCCGGTCATACATGCTTGGCAACAGAATCGTGTAATAGGCCAAATAGTCCCTTATCGCCTTATCCGAATAATCCGGAACGTTAAAAACCTCCGACAGATTCTTTTGCGCCTCAAACTTCGCCCGGTTTAGAGACATCATATAAGAAAACGGATAACGCCGGTTTACCAAACTATCGGCATGCGTCACATAATGGTAACAGGCAGCTCCGATAATCCGCATAGAACGGGCATATGCCAAATATTCCAGGTTGAACAACGCATCTTCGTGCAACAGAAAGCGAAAGCCAATCCCATTTTCCCGTATAATGTCCATCCTATACATTTTATTCCAGACATATCCGTCAATGCCTCTATGCTCTAACAATGCATATCCGTCGAGTATTTCCCCATTCCTGAAATGAGCATCCCCGACTAATACCTTTCTCCAATTTCCCTCTGTCTTTTTCAGCAATCCCTGAACCAGCAGATCCACCTTTTCCTCTTGCAAACACCCGACATAAGCCTGAAGCCAGTCCGGCTCCACCCAATCATCAGCATCCATAAAAGTCACATATTCCCCCGAAGCTTCGACCAGTCCCCAGTTGCGGGCCTTGGCCACTCCTGCGTTTTTCTGATCAAACACCTTAAAACGCGGATCTCTTTCAGCATATTCATGACAGATCGAGGCGCTTCCATCAGAGCTTCCGTCGTTTACCAACAATACTTCGAAATCTGAGTAAGACTGGCTTAAAATACTGTCCAGCCCCTTCCGTATGCAGCTTTCACTGTCAAAAACCGGAATTACTATACTTATATAAGGATTCATAAACTCATAAACTGCTATTCTCAAAAACTTATTCTTTTTCGCACAAGCCCTGACACTCAAGAAACCGCTTGGACACCTCCCTTTCATAACCAATCTGATCATTGATTTTCCGCCAGTCGATCTCATCAAAATCATAACTGCAGGAAGGCACTCCCATCCATAACCTGTCTATAAGTCCGAGCTTGCCTAACAAAGAGGCAAATCTTGGCATTCCCCGGCCCCTATTGCCGATCACGACAAACGGTTTGTTGAAGATAAGAGAAAATACACAAGCATGAAACGAATCCGTCACCACAAACTCCGCATCATAAAGCCCGCTTATCCATTGTTCGACAGGGGGCTGTATGCGTTTGTCAAGAGGCAACGCGAAATTCTCGACATTCAAGCCCATATAGCACGGGACGAGCCGCTTCTCTTTAGCCATCCTTCCCGCCCATGCCTTTTTTTCCGGAGTCTCATCTAAAAAATAGCTGAACAGGATCCCCTCTCTTTCAGGCATATTCCTATTCTCAATCAGCCTCTTGTAATCCGCCGCCGACAGCAACATCGTAGGGTCAAGAACGTGTCCGGCCCTCACACCGAAGCGCTCTTTACAGAGAGCGACCCCGGAAGATTCCCTCACCGAAACGGCATCAAACTTCTTCAACAGGTCTCCACAACGTCTTGTCTGCTCCGGCGTGTACTCCCATACATCCGTGCCAAACGATGCCGCATATGCGACGCGCCTGACATCCCAATTTTCGGCAAAATCAAGATAAGCATGCTCTATCTGCGGGAAATAGGCCGGTCTCCAGATCTGGTCACTGCCCACTATGATCTCCTCATAATCAGACGCCGCTATCTCCCTGAAATCATCAATCAGGCGCCGCCTGATATATGTGTCAATGAACCGTTCCGTATGCTGTCTTACGACAGCTCTCTCACGGTTCACCTTTTGCTCATAAAACACCGGACATCTCCTCCCCAGAAAGTTCTTCACGATCCGCTTGCCATACTGCACCGGAGCATGCCGCCACGGCAAACGCGCAGGCTTCTGCCGTTCCTCAATCAAAGACACCTCATGCCCCATCTGCCTAAGGACTGTCTGCAAAGCATACGCCTGAAGTATGCCTCCATAATTCACATGAAGCGGGAGTGTCAGTATTCCAATATTCATTTAAGCTATATATTGATTAAAAAAAAACACTACTGCAATGTCTGCATCCACAAGTTGAGCCAGAAGTGCCCCTTCCCCCTCCTATCTCAAACATGACAGGCAAAAATACAAAAAATCAGGTATAATCCACTTTTTTACTATAAAAAAATGTCCAACTACAAGTAAATACTTGAAAAATTTGATAAAATGAATCGCAAATAATATCTTTGTCACATCAAACCGAAATCTTATCATTCGCCAACCAAAGCCCATCATACAATGATACATATTGCCAACAAAGCCAACTGCTGCGGCTGTTCGGCCTGCGTACAACGCTGCCCCCAACACTGCATCACTCTCCACGAAGACACCGAAGGCTTTCTTTATCCTGAAGTCAACATGGAAGCATGCGTTGACTGTGGCCTGTGTGAAAAAGTCTGTCCGTGGACAGGCCGTTCAGACGCCTTACAGCCTCTCCAGACCTTGGCCGTCAGGAATCCCAAGGAGGAAGAAAGGCTTGCCAGCTCTTCCGGAGGAGTGTTTGTCGCCCTTGCCCACAGCGTCATAGAAAAAGGAGGAGTGGTGTTCGGAGCTGTATTCGACGAGCAATGGGAAGTCAAACATACGTATGCGGAAAAGATGGAAGGCATACGACCCATGATGGGCTGCAAATACCTGCAAAGCAGAATCGGAAACTGCTATCTGGAGGCAGAAAAATTCTTGAGGCAAGGACGCGAGGTGCTTTTCACAGGAACCCCCTGCCAGATAGCCGGCCTGCACAGGTTTCTTCAAAAGGATTATCCCAATCTATTGTCGGCAGACTTTTTATGCCATGGCGTGCCCAGCCCCGGAATTTGGAGAAAATACCTGGATGAAACGCTGGGGAGAAATAGAGGAAAGGCTCCTTTGCTCTCCAAAGCCCTATTCCCCTTCTTAAAAAGAACGCCTCCGATCACCGGTATAAATTTCAGAGACAAGAGAATATATGGCTGGAAGAATTACTGCTTTACCGTCTACGGGCAATCAGCCAGCGGAAGCCAGCGGAAAGCAAACGTCGTTTCCATGATACATGGCAAAAACACCTTTATGCGCGGCTTTCTCTATGACATCTATTTACGCCCCTCTTGCTATCGCTGCAAATGCAAGAATGGTGTCAGCCACAGTGATCTGACATTGGCCGACTATTGGGGAATCAACGAGCTTATGCCAGACTTTGACGATGACAAAGGGGTCAGCCTGCTGCTGCTTAACACCCGAAAAGGGTTGGAAGTCTTCCAATCCTTACACATGGAAGCGCGGCCCTCCAACCTGGATGACGCGAGACAGTTCAATGGGGGATTTAAAGAAGAGATTGAAATCTCCTCCAGACGGGAAACCTTCTATCAACTGATCGGCAACGGATGGGGAGTGATCAACGCGGTGGAAAAATGTTTAAACGACCCTATGTACAAACGGCTGATAAGGCGAATGATACGAAAGATAGAAACCATCAGGCGGCATCTGTCCACATAAAAACATCGCAAAAGCCGGTCCGCATCACATCAATGACTCCTCATCCGAGCATATATATCAAGCATCTTAGAACGGAAAAAGAGTCTCTCATGCTTTGATAATCCGACCCAATAAGTCACCATGCCGACAGATAAAGCGCACGAGACACACATCACCAGGAAACGGAACGCCGTATCGTCCATACCCCTGTATATCACAGCAGGCATGAGAAGCGAAAGCATAACCACGCCTGCGACCTTTTTATAAATGTTCTTAAAATAATCGGCCAGCCCTATTCCGATCAAAGGACGCAATATCAGCATCCGGACAAGCTGAACAACGGACTCCACCACAAAGTGTACGACAAAAACAGCATAGGCCGGACAACCCAACCAAAGACAAACCCACGATATAGGCACAATCAGCAAAAGGATTGAACCACAAAACGCCTGATAGCGCCCGACCACACCTGTAGCCTGATTGGCAACCATCAAAGGATTGGACAAGGTGTAGAGCAAAGACGTACCTATCATAATACGCAAAAACAGGCTTGCATCCTCTGGCACAGTCTCAAGCCAGACAGCCAAAACAAAATCCGCCTCAAACAAGACCGGAAGCGACAGAAAAAACAACATATAAAATGAAAACCTGGCACTGCGAAATATCAACGCATGCATTTCGTCCATCTCCCCCTTGGCGTATGTCTTTGTGATCTGCGGATTAAGCGCCATTTGGAAATTTCCCACAAACTGCTGCATGGCGTTTTGAACCTGAACGGCGACAGCACGGGCCGCATTTACTACAGGCCCGAAAAACACATTGAGCAGCATGTCCAAACCCTGTCCATAAAGGACACAAGAAAGATTGCCAAACAGACTCCAGCCCGCAAACTTTGTCATTTGCCTGAAAAGATCCTTATCCCGCACATAACGATATTGGGCCTCTTCAAAATGCGTCCTGCAATAATAGCTATAACAAAAACGCATCAACAACTGGACCGCCACGATCAAAACGGCATAAAGGATCAGCTTATCATAAGAAAAAACAACCAACAAATAAACCACCGCCAGCTTAAGAACAGCTTCAAGCATAGATATGTATGCAAACGCGGACATTTTTTCATGAGCTATTATAACCGCATTATAGGGCACACTGACTATCATCACCACGGTTGACACGACAGAACACTGCAACACCCAAAACGCCGCATCCATGCGCTCCGGAGGAATCCGCATCTGCGTAAACATAAACCAAAGCCCTACAGTCTCACTCAAAACAAGAACGGCAACCGCTATAAGGAAATGGACTTGCAAGGACATGCTGAAGACTTTCTGCAATTGGCTCCTGTTGCCTTCGGCCAAAACAAAGGTGATGTATCGCTGTGTGGCCGAAGTCATGGAAGAATTTATAAATCCCAACATCGCCACCGCTCCACCAACAACATTGTAGATACCGTAATCCTCCACGCCCAATGATTTCAAAACAATACGGCTGGTATAAAACGCTATCAGCATAATGAGCAAAGTGCGCGCATATAAAAACAGCGTATTCTTGGCTATTCGCTTGTTATTCTCGGACGGACTTGACATAATCTACACGCTTACTGCCACATAAAAAACTCCTCATTCCTCCACCCCGTGCTCCGTATGGATAAACTTGTCCTTCGCTTCTTTCAGACGGAACAGGTTGATGAACATCAACAGGAATGTGTAAGGTACAAGAATCAAAGCCCTCAGCAGCCGCCATGTCCAATACTTGCGAGGTATGGCGACCGCCAACGCCATCAGCAGAAGGACGAACAGTCCCCACCATTTATAAGACAACGCTGAAGCACAAAGGGAGAGGAAAAGCGCGATAACCACAATGAATCCTAAAAGCAAGAGACGGGGAAGCGCAATCTGCTGATACAATTTGTCACAGAAATCCCACTTCCCGGCACGCAGTGCGGCACCGAAATAGCGGGAGAACTCCCTAAAGCTCTCATATTGCGCAGCCAGCCAACGCCGCCGCTGCTTGTAGAAAGCACGTGTCTTCTGGATTTTCTCGTCTTTCACATAAGTGTGGGGCAAATAATAGATTTTCACACGCCGGAAGAAGAGATGCAACTCCAGATAACGGTCGAAACCGCCCAAGGATGTGTTCTTTGACATGATTTCGTAAAACAAATCATAATCAAACGCCATTCCCGAACCTATCAGCGCGGCTGAACGTCCCAAATTGACATGTCCCAAACGGAAAATGGTATTGTTGCTCTCTTCACTGACAGCATCCAAGTATGCCATATCTGTATTCAGATTCTTGGCCACCCGATGGGTTTGTACAGCCCGCACGCCAGGAACCGCAAAAGCCCGGTTGATATCTGAAAGATAGGAAGGAGCGACCAGATTATCCGCATCAAGAATCAAGGCTATGTCATACTTCCCCTCGCCCACATAAGAGAGCGCGGCCTTCAAGGACTTCGTATTCGTGCTTTTCTCAAAATCGACTTGAAGCAACTCGATCGGCAATTCCCTTAGCCTGGCATTCGTTACAGGCAACATGTGATCGGAAATGACCAATATATCATACTTATCCGACGGATAATCTTGCGACAGACAGGCATTGACCGTATCAAATATCACCCGATCTTCCTTATAGGCCGCTATCAAAACAAGAATCCGCCTGTAATCCGAAACAGGGACTTCGGGCAGCACCGCTTTCCGGCATAAAGCCCCCGCACTGTAAACAGCCAGATACAACACATTGATACCAAGCAGCACGAACAGAATCCAGTCGAATATGTGCAATAAGATTTCCACTCCTTCTTTTTTTTAATAAATTAGTTTTGTTTGTCGCACACAAAGATAAGACATTCCGCTGAGAAATGCAAACATGTTCTTATCCGAGACTGATTTCTTCCCGCAATTCGGAGAGATGCGAGCCCTGTTATTAGTATGAATGGCGTAAAAAAGAAAGATTTGCCACATAAATATAGATTTGTTCCAAAGAAATCCTTACCTTTGTCCCCTCAAAAAATTAAAAACACTTACAAACATGCAAATTCCTTTCAACAACGAACCGGCAGAAATGAAAAGACCGGCACCTGAAGCCGAAGAGGAGCTCAACGAACTCCTTGAGCCACTGAAAACAGCTATACTCGACATGGCGAACTATGACGGCCCGATCTTTTCAGAGCTTCCCATCCAACTCTTCTTAGATGCGCTTAAGCCGGAAGAACACATCAAATGCCACACCAACATGTATCAAACCATCGAAGAGATTGATCTCCATCTGAAAAAGAACGATTGGGGGCCTTACAAACAAGCTTTGCAACGATACGCCTCAACAGCACAGCAGCAGCTGGAAGATTCACAGCGGCAGGACGAGCGTCTATGCATGGACGCCACGTTAGACAATCTGCTGACGCAGCTGGACACGGCATCCGTTTACAATACGAGCAAATGCCGACTTCCCAAGGTCGAACTTTCCGTCAAACTGATCATCACTCTGTTCAATAGCATATTTGAAAATCCGGACAGACGCGTTCCGCCGCTTACTTATGAAGAGCTGGCTACCGTTTCCCATACCTTCTTCACAAATTTCCATATGGAAATAAGCGACCTGTTCAATTCTTACCAGTCACGTTTGAACAAACACCGGATCATACAGCCCCCAAGCATCTGCGAATATTGGATAGGAATCCACTCTTTCCAAATGTCCATCGACGTAACAGACCACAAGGAAAAGGAGGAGCACCGGAGGGAAATCGATCAAATGCTGATGAAAAAGTTGGAAATCCTGTGGAAAAAGGCCGCCAAGTCACGGAGCGTGGCCATCCGCGAACTGTCTCAGGACATCCTGCAGGAAGTGGAGAACATCTGGACAAAGATGTGGCAACCTTGGACCATGCTGAATCTTGGGATGGAGGAAGAGGAGGAGGAAAACAAAGAATAAAGGGACACACCTATCCCCCCACCAGCCTCAACAGTTCCCGGACCTGTGGGATCAAGGCCCGCCTGCCATCATTGATGATCACAAAATCGGCCAAACCTCGCTTGGCCTCATCGTCCATCTGGCCACGTATGCGCCGCTCGATCTGCGAACGCGAGGCTTCGTCACGCCGCATGGCACGGGCTATCCGAACCTCCAAAGGAGCATAGACCATGACCACCTTGTCTACCTCCTCCGCAAAACCGGCCTCAACCAGAATGGCAGACTCCATGCCTACCACCGGAAGGGAAGCCCGCTGCCGCACCCACAAACGGAAGTCATCCCGCACACGCGGGTGGATAATGCCATTCACCTGACGGGCATGACCGGCGGAAGCGAAAAGATAAGAAGCAAGCAGAGGCTTGTTCAGACTGCCGTCCGGCAGATAAACGGCTGTTCCCAACAGATCCGTCAGCCCCTGCCTGATGCCGGGGTCGTCCAGCATCAGACGTTTGGCCTCCGCGTCTGAGATGTAGACGGGAATGCCCATGACCTCCAGCAAATGCGCAACCACACTTTTGCCGCTACCTATTCCTCCGGTTATTCCTATCCTAATGGCCATGGCTTGATGAGGGGATTTGTTCTATCAGAAAATCGAGCTGCGAAGGATTGAACCGAATATTTGAGACACCCTCCGGAACGCTTCTCAACCTGACGGTGTACTTGTCCGAGCCTAACTGCAAAAGTTCCTCGTATGTGACAAACAAATGAAAATCTTCAGCCGTAACCTGGCGAAAACGGCCCAGTCCCACTTGGAACGTGACCTGCACCTTGGACGGGAAAGCGCGCAACACCTTGTCCGGCGGAAAATTAATGCCCTGAAGCGGCACTTCCACGGTCTTTTCAGTATAAATGTCTACCGGAAGCATCAGCTCAACAGAAGCAGGCACAAACTTGAGCCCTTTATGAGAGAGAAGGGCAACCTGCTGTCTCAGCGTGTCTTCTATGTCCTCTATCTGCACACGCTGGGTATAAGCGGCCGTTATCGTGTCAATGGCTTCGCCTGGCGCATAGACCAAAACAGAATCTGGCGAGAATATCGTATCAGACAAATAGTAGAGACGGCCCGCGCTGACCTTTCCCAACAGCTTGACAGGGACACGCTTGGAATCGCCCGTAGAGTAATAATACTCCAATGTGTCGGGCTTCAGCGAAAGCAAACTGGTGGAAGCGTTCAGCTGCGCCTGCACTCTCCTCTTAATTTCCGGGGCAAGAATGCGCACGTGGCTGTTGTTTCCTTTGTAATCCTGGAAATCAAAAGACAGGGGATAAAAACTTTTACCCAGCATGTAGTTGAGCAAAACAGTGCCTTTGTCCTTGACCCTGATGCGCACCTCAGAAGCCGGCTCGGAAGTGATCACCACTTCATTGGGCACTCCCTTCAGTCTCACAGGAATGGAAAACTCTGTTTCGTAGTCATTGTTCAACGTCTGCAACAACCAATACCCCCCTGCTATGAAAAAGAAAAATAAAAAAAGGAAGAACTCTCTGCACCTTTCACTAAGCAGAAAGTCCTTCACTTGATGGGAGATCCTTATATAGGCTTGTTGTATATCGTTCCACTTGAGCATACGCTCCTCCCTATTTATTTAGCGGCCTGACTGTTGGCATCAGCAGCTGCGGCGAAAATAGAGTTTTTGTCAATGCGGATCTTTACATTGGAAGCGATTTCCAAAATCACATCATTGTCATTGATTTCCTTGATTACCCCATGGATTCCTCCAGCGGTGATAACTTTCTGGTTTACCTGAAGCGATTTCCGGAAATTCGCAATTTCTTTTTGCTTCTTGTTTTGCGGACGGATCATGAAGAAGTACATGATGACAAACATCGCAATCAGGAAGATCCACATAATGCTACCATCTGCGCCAGCGCCAGGAGCACCTTGCAAGAAGAATACAGTCATTAAATTCATAAATGTTCAATTTTTATATAATTAAGTATTTATTAGTTTGGCGCAAAGATATTAGTTTTTTGTCAACTTGCCTTCTTTTTTCAATACCTTAACTATTCCGTCCAAGGTGCCATTGACAAAACTGCCGCTTTTGGGAGTGCTGTACACCTTGGCAATGTCGACATATTCATTCAGCGACACGCTGATAGGGACATTGGGGAAGCTCAAGATCTCAGCCAACGCACATTGCATAATCACCACATCCATGAAGGCGACCCGATCCAAATCCCAATTGCGGGTGTTCTCGCTGATAAGGTGACGGTAATAATCGCCATTCAAAATGGAGCGACGGAACAGCCGACGGGCAAAGTCCTGATCTTCATTGTCCTTGAATTCAGGCAACAGTTCCTGATCTTCCTTTTTCGCTTCATCGAAACGCTTAATGGTTTTCAAGACAAAAGTATCGACAATCTCTTTGTCATCGTTCCAATACAAACTTTGGTCTTCCAACAAAGAGTCCAGCGCGTCATTATTGAAAATAAAAGTTTTATAGAGCTTTCTCCACAATTCCCTATCAGCGGCATACGAGCATTCGTCTGACGCCATATAATCCTTATATATATCGGATGCGATGATCTTCTCGTAGAGGCTCTTCACGAAATCCTCATCATTGTCCCATGAGCGTTTCTGAACGGAAATGAAATCCAGCAGCTGCTTGTTGGCGGCAAGCTGTGCGACAAACTTATTCTCCACGAACTTCATGTTAGGATACAGCTCCGCTGTTGTGGGAGCCAGCTTTGACTTGGCAGCCTCAATGCGTTTTTGGGCATAGTTCGTCACCGCAACCATCAGCATCAACAAATAGTTATAAAGGTCATACGCTTTGGAAAGACTAAAAAACAATTCCTTCTCCGCAGCGTCCAGGTTTTTACTGCCGTTCTGATAGTACGCATATACAATTTGTATAATTTTGAGACGAATAAGAACTCTGTTAATCATAAGTCTAAAATAAATAGTATTGTTTTAACGGCTGCAAAAATATGTATTTTTAGCGAGTTTCACACAAATAAATCACATTTTTTTAGGAAGAAAGTCAATATCCGCCCATTTTCTTTTGACGGTTGAAAAAAAATCATCAATTTTGGAGCCGATTACAACGAACAACTTATACAGACATGGAAGATTTAAAGAAAAAGAACAATTCTGACCTGAATGACAAAGAGATTGTATATTCCCAATCCATCAAAGCAGGCAAGCGCATTTATTATTTAGATGTGAAGAAAAATAGGAAAGACGAAATGTTCCTGGCCATTACCGAAAGCAAAAAGATCGTGATGGGCGAAGGTGAAGAGTCGCAAGTGAGCTTCGAGAAACACAAAATCTTCTTGTATAAAGAGGATTTCGACAAATTCATGAAAGGACTGCAGCAGGCCGTCCGTTTCATAGAAGACAAACAGGGAGCCTATAACAAACCGGCGGAAGAGGACACGCCAATGTCCCCGGAAGGAGAAGAGGAAACAGCCTCTCTGAGCGGCAAAGCCCCAGACTTCAACGGAGAGATCAAAATAGACATTGACTTTTAAGTGTTTTTTAAGGCTTTGATTCTTTGATAATTCAAAAAGAAGCCGTACTTTTGCGCCGCTTTTTTGCAACATCATGCGGCCATCCGCCGCAACGTGTGATGGCGAATTAAGCATTTGAGAACAACAACTTAATTTAGAGTAACACAAAAAACTGTAAAGATGAAATCTATTGAAATCAAAGGTACTGCAAGAACCATTGCAGAACGTTCTTCGGAACAAGCACGGGCTTTGAAAGCCATTCGTAAAAACAACGGTGTGCCCTGCGTACTCTACGGAAAAGGCGTTGAGACAATCCACTTCACCGTTACAAACGATGAACTCCGTAACTTGGTCTATACTCCGCACATCTATGTGGTAGACCTGATCATTGACGGCAAGAAAGTGAATGCCATCATGAAGGACATCCAGTTCCACCCCGTAAAAGACACGATCCTGCACGTAGACTTCTATCAGATCGACGAGACAAACCCCATCGTCATGGAAGTTCCTGTTCAACTGGAAGGACTTGCGGAAGGTGTGAAAGCCGGTGGTAAACTGTCACTGCAAATGCGTAAGCTGAAAGTGAAGGCTCTGTATAATGTCATTCCAGAGAGACTGGTCATCAACGTGTCTCATTTAGGTTTGGGCAAAACCATCAAAGTAGGCGAACTGAATTTTGAAGGGTTGGAAATCCTGAACGCAAAAGATGCTGTGGTTTGCGCTGTGAAACTGACACGTGCAGCCAGAGGTGCCGCAGCAGCCGCCGGCAACTAAGCTGACAAAACGGTCTGAAAGACAAAACCATATCCTGAGACGCGGATTAACGCAGTGTACGCAGATTTACCACAATCCGCGGAAGATTGCGATAATCCGCGTTTCTTGTAAGGACATGAACCGTAAAGAGAATCTATAATGACGAAGTACTTAATTGTAGGCCTGGGCAACATCGGCCCGGAATACCACGAAACCCGACATAACATCGGATTTATGACGGTGGACGCATTGGCCCGAAAAGCGGGAACGGCCTTCACCGACGGACGGTATGGGGCAACAACCGCCTTGTCCGTCAAAGGTCGGCAGCTCTTGCTGCTGAAACCTTCAACCTATATGAACCTGAGCGGAAACGCCGTGCGCTATTGGATGCAGAAGGAAAACATTCCGCTTGAGAATGTTCTGATCGTGGTAGACGACATCGCCTTGCCTTTCGGCACTTTGCGGCTCAAAGGCAAAGGCAGTGACGCCGGACATAACGGCCTGAAACACATTGCCGCAACGCTGGGCACTCAAAACTACGCACGGCTGCGATTTGGCATCGGCAACAATTTTCCCAAAGGAGGGCAAATAGACTATGTGTTGGGTCACTTCACTTCAGAAGAGCAGGAAGCCATTCCTGAAAGACTGGAAACGGCAGGCGAAATAATCATAAGCTTTTGCCTGGCCGGCATAGATATTACAATGAACCAATTCAACAAGCACTGAGCAATCAAATGAGCGAAGCAAGAATCGACAAATGGATGTGGGCAGTACGCATTTTCAAAACCCGCACAATCGCTGCCGAAGCCTGCAAAAAAGGCCGGGTGAACATCAATGGCGCACAAGCCAAAGCCGCGCGCACGGTCAAGGCGGGAGACATCATTCAGGTGCGGAAACCACCGGTCACCTATTCGTTCAAAGTCTTACAGCCCATCGAAAAGCGTGTCGGCGCCAAACTGGTACCGGAAGTGATGGAAAACGTGACCACACCCGATCAATATGAACTGCTGGAAATGAGCCGCATCAGCGGATTCGTCAACCGGGCCAAAGGAACAGGACGCCCTACGAAAAAAGACCGGCGGGAACTGGAAGAATTCACGGCACCCGAATTTACGGACGACTTTGATTTCGACTTTGATTTTGATGATGAGGACGAGGAAATCTGATATTTCATTTAACTTTGCACACAGATACTTATGAGCGAACAAATAATAAAATGGGGATTCATCGGATGCGGAGAGGTCACCAAATATAAAAGCGGCCCGGCCTTCCAGAAAATTGAAAATTCAGAAGTGGTGGCCGTCATGAGCCGTGACATAAACAAAGCCAGAACCTACGCACAAGAAAGAGGCATACCGAAATGGTATGATGACGCACAGGCTCTCGTCGATGACGAGAATGTGAACGCTGTCTACATCGCCACTCCTCCCTCCTCGCACGCCACTTATGCCATCATGTCGATGAAGGCCGGAAAACCTGTCTACATCGAAAAGCCTATGGCTGTAACCTATGAGGACTGCTGCCGCATCAACCGCATTTCGCATGAAACGGGCGTGCCTTGTTTTGTGGCCTACTACCGGAGGTATTTACCCTATTTTAAAAAGGTGAAATCGCTGATCGAAGAAGGAGCCATAGGCAATGTCATCAACATACAGATCCGATTTGCACAACCTCCACGCCTCTTGGACTACAACAAAGAGAAACTGCCTTGGCGGGTGCAACCGGACATTGCCGGCGGCGGATATTTCTATGACCTGGCTCCACACCAAATCGATTTGCTGCAAGAGATGTTCGGCTGCATTCTGGAGGCCAGCGGATATAAAAGCAACAGAGGCGGTCTCTACCCGGCCGAAGACACCATCAGTGCCTGCTTCCAGTTTGACAACGGACTGGTAGGAAGCGGGTCGTGGTGTTTCGTCGCACACGATTCGGCGCGCGAAGACAGGATCGAAATCATCGGAGACAAAGGCATGATCTGCTTCTCGGTATTTACCTATGACCCCATAGCCTTACACACCGAAAGGGGACGAGAAGAAATCAGGGTGGAGAATCCACTATATGTGCAACAGCCGCTCATACAGGCTGTGGTGGATCACTTATTAGGGAAATCTGTATGTACCTGCAATGGCGAAAGCGCCACATTGACAAACTGGGTAATGGATAAGATCTTAGACAAGATCTGAAAAAGGAAGGAGCCGAATGCTGACAGGCCGGACATGCGGCATGTCTTCATGCATCAGCCCCTTCTTTTGTTTTTCCTCCTCTTATAGTCAGACAAGAACGATTCCGCTTACAGCAAAACCCCATTCTGTTTCACTATAAAAAAGAGTCATTCGGCTTTTTCCTGCAAAGGATTCCAGCCCTGAGCTTTCAGTTCAAACTCCTGCCCGTCACGAGTTATCAGCGCATAACCTAACTCCGGCTTGGTGATGTGTCCGATAAGCTTAACCCCCTCCATGGCTGCAATGCGCTCGTGGTCGCCAATCGGCACCGTAAACAGGAGCTCATAATCTTCCCCTCCATTCAAGGCACAAGTGGTCACGTTCATATTGAATTCCTCAGCCATGACTGCGGTCTGATAGTCAATGGGTATATGCTCTTCGTACACACGGCAGCCTACGTTACTTTGTCTGCAGATATGCATAAGTTCGGAAGAAAGCCCGTCGGATATATCCATCATGGCAGTAGGCTGTATGCCGGCCTGTGCCAGCTTTTCAATGATGTCTTTCCGCGCCTCCGGCTTCAGTTGCCGCTCCAAAAGGTATTCCTTTCCTCCAAAATCGGGCTGTATCTCCTTATCCGCTCCTTGTAAAGCGGCTTTTTCGCGTTCTAACAGCTGAAGCCCCATATAAGCCGCTCCCAAATCGCCCGACACACAAATCAAGTCCGTCTCTTTCGCCCCCTTCCGGTAGACTACTTTCCCAGGCTCCCCCTCGCCTATGCAAGTGATGCTGATGGTAAGTCCGGTGTAAGAAGATGTCGTGTCTCCTCCCACAATGTCCACTCCATATGTTTCACATGCCAGCCGAATGCCTGCATAGAGAGCGTCCATGTCTTCAATGCTGAAACGCTTGGAGATGCCCAACGAAACGGTGATCTGCTTAGGAGTGCCATTCATGGCATAAATATCGGAGAAGTTGACCACGGCTGATTTGTATCCCAGATGTTTCAAAGGCACGTAAGTCAAATCAAAATGCACGCCTTCCAGCAAAAGGTCGGTGGTGACCAAGACTTCCTTTCCGGCCGGATAGGACAGGACCGCCGCATCATCCCCCACTCCATAACGGGTGGAGGCGTTTTGAGGATGAACGCCTTCTGTCAAACGGTGGATCAGGCCGAATTCACCCAAAGTCGCTATTTCTGTTCTCATTGATATGCCTTTCCCTTTGAATTAAAGTCCTGCTATCAGTTCGCGCATCAAGACCGTCATACGAGGCTGCACGCTGTCGGCCGCTTTCTGTACCTCATCATGCGAGACTTCCACAATCTTTCCTTCCACACCCAGATCTGTAATGACCGATATGCCAAAGACCCGTATGCCGCAATGACGGGCCACGATCACTTCGGGCACCGTAGACATTCCCACAGCATCGGCGCCAAACAAATGGAAAAGTTTATATTCCGAAGGGGTCTCATAAGTGGGACCCTGTGTGCCGATATACACCCCATGCCGCACCTCTATGCCTTTCTCGGCAGCGATGGCATCGGCCCGACGGATCAATTCCTTGTCATATGCCTCATGCATGTCCAAAAAACGCGGGCCATATGTGAAGTTCTGACCGCGCAAAGGATGCTCCGGAAAATAGTTGATGTGATCGGTTATAATCATCAGATCACCTACTTTGTAATCGGGATTGGTGCCGCCACTGGCATTGGATACAAACAGAGTCTCCACCCCCAATTCCCGCATCACACGGATAGGGAAAGTGACTTCCTGCATGGAATAACCTTCGTAATAATGAAAACGTCCCTGCATGGCCATCACGTTCTTGCCTCCTAATTTGCCGAAAATGAGCTTTCCGTTGTGTCCGGCTACGGTAGACACGGGGAAATTGGGGATATCCTTGTATGCGAACTCCTGCCTTTCGGCGATTTCTTCACCAAGTTTCCCTAAACCGGTACCCAATATGATGGCTATTTCCGGCAAGGTATGTACTTTACCTTTCAGGTAATCAGCTGTTTCTTGAATGCGATTTAACATAGTCAATAATATTTTGATTGAAAAGTTTCTGTTGGTTTCTTAAGATCTTGATTTCTATCGGCAATACATACAGTTTGCCTTTCAGCTCGCCCGGCAGGAAAGGATGGTTCCGAAGACGGGCCGCATCCTTTTCCGTGGTCAGGACACGTCGGTTTGCCCCTCCCATTTCCTGAAAAGCCTTCCGGATCATCTGCATGTCTTTCTGACTAAAGTCATGGTGGTCGCCAAACTTTAACAGACGTACATGAGATGTGCGCGTTTCCACTTCCTGCATCAACAGATCCGGAGACGCGATGCCCGTCACGACCAGCACGTGCTCCTCCCGCTGTATGACAGACTTCAGGCCGTCCGCCTCCGCTTGCTGAGGGAACAAGGGCATGAGCTCGCCATATCCAAGCGATGAGAAATAGAGCTGCAAACGGGCGGGCAAACGCAAGCGGCGGACAATGGCTTCACAAGCCGCTTCCGAAAGGTCTGAGGGACATTTAGTGACAACCACAATCTGTGACCGACAGATGCCGGAAGCCGGTTCACGCAAACGGCCGGCTGGCAGAAGAGCATCGTCACAAAACAACCGATGATAATCGGTCAATACGATGTTCAGACCCGCCTGCACATAACGATGCTGAAACGCATCATCCAGCAGTATCACATCGACAGGCGGAGCATCCAATTGCAGCAGATGTTCTATTCCCCGACATCGACGTTCATCCACGGCCACCCGCACATCGGGAAACTTGGTTTTCATCTGAAACGGTTCATCCCCCACCTGACGCGCGTCGCTACGCGCATCGGCCAAGACATATCCCTTGGTCTTCCGCTTGTAGCCCCGGCTCAAGGTGGCGACCTGACAACCCTCTCCCTGCAACAAGCGGATCAGGTATTCCGTATGGGGGGTCTTGCCCGTTCCTCCCACAGCCAGATTCCCGATGCAGATCACAGGAACAGGAAAACTCCTCGACTGGAGCCATCTCCAATCGAAGAGTTTATTCCGCAACCTGACTCCCAAACCATACAAACAGGAAAGAGGGAGCAGAGCAATGTGAACGTTCGCCTTTCCTGCCGTCATTGAATATTCAAGTCAAAAGGCATACGAGCCTGCACACGCTCACATTTGTCCACGTTTTCCAACACACTGAAAGCCCTGTAGACCTCGCCCATCTTGCCTTCAAACAAGCGGGCTTTCAAGTAGCCGCCCATATTGGCATTCATCAGCACTTCCAGGAAGGACTCTTTCTTGGGATAGGAGAGCACGGTATAGCCCTCGCCGGTCAGTCCTGCTTTACCGACAGCTATTTCAAGCGCCTTGTTCAAACCTCCCAGCTCATCCACCAAGCCCAATTCCTTCGCTGTGTTTCCCGTCCAGACACGCCCTTGGGCAATCTCATCCACAGCCGCCTTGTCGATGCCGCGCCCTTCCGAGCAACGTGCCAGGAAGAGGTCATAGCCTTGATTGACATAGCGTTGCATCAAGGCTTTCTCTCCAGCATTCATGCCACGGCCTATCCCGCCGAAATCTGAATAAGCATTGGTCTTTACCACATCGAAATGAAGTCCCAGCTTATCCGTCAGCCCCTTCACATTGGGAACCATGCCAAAGATGCCGATGGAGCCGGTCAGGGTCGTAGGCTCAGCCACAATCGTATCGGCATTGCAGGAAATGTAATATCCGCCGGAAGCCGCATAGTCGCCCATAGAAACGATAACGGGCTTCTCTTGTTTCAATTCGGTCACGGCATGCCAAATCTGCTCAGAAGCGTATGCGCTTCCGCCAGGCGAATTCACACGGATCACTACGGCCTTCACATCGTCATTTTCTTTCAGCCTGCGCAAATCCCGAATCATCTTCTCGCCACTGATGACCGGCTCGTCTCCAGAAATCATAGGAGAGAAATCGTCCGAATCCACAATCTCTCCTGTAGCATAATAGACAGCCACGATATTGCCGCTCTTGTCTTTGGGGATGTTTTTCTGGACGTTCATCATATCTTTCAAACTCAATATGGGCAGGGTGTCGTCCTCGTCCACACCGGCCATCGCTTTCAGATAGTCACGCACATCATTTTTATAAATCAAGGTATCGGCCAGTCCGCTTTCCACACTTCTCTCACTGGGGTCAAACATCAGCAGGCTATCGGCCAGTCCGTTCAACCGCTCCACAGACAAACCGCGCGAAGCGGCCACATCTGCCGTCATCTGTCCCCAGATGGAGCGGATGTAAGCATTCACTTGCTCACGGTTGGCCGGGCTCATTTCGGTAGCCGTATAAGGTTCAACGGCCGATTTATAGGTGCCCACTCTGAACACCTGCATCTCTACCCCGACTTTCTCCAACAGATCCTTATAGAAGATGGGCATGGCCGCCAACCCCCGCCATTCGATCATGCCTTTCGGATTCAACAGCACCTTGTCTGCCACACTGGCCAGATAGTACAGCCCTTGCGAATAGGTGTCTCCGTAAGCCACAATGAACTTGCCGGACTCCTTGAAATCCTGCAACGCATTGCGCACGGCCTGCAAAGAAGCGTAGCCCGAAGCGCCCAACATGCCTGCCTCGATATAAATGCCTTTGATTTTCTCGTTATCTTTGGCCTTCTTAATGGAGGCCAGCACATCGTCCAGCCCATAGCTGGTATAAGAATCACCCAAGAAAAGGCTGAACGGATCTTCCTGACTGCGTTCAACCAGCGATCCGTTAAGATCCAGCATCATGACGGAATTATCGGACACCGTGGTCTCCACATCCGAAGAAGAAGCCATGCCAAACAACACAAGGATGCTGACAAAAAACAAAACCACACTCGACACAACAATGCCTACTACGGTGGCCAATGTAAACTTAAGGAAATCTTTCATGTTCTCATTTGTTTTTTATGCCGACTATCGGGTCGACAAAGATAAATAATAAGGTTGATGTTTACCCTATCTGTCGACCTTTTTTTTGTTTTATCACAATAAAAGATACTTTTTTAGCATAGGCTCCAACGGCAATCAAAAAAATCATGCCGCAAACATTGTGGAGTTTCAAAAGAATCCCTATCTTTGCGGCGTTTTGTTCCGCATGCCTCGTTCGGGGCGCGGATGAAAAGGGAATCGGGTGAAAGTCCCGGACAGTCCCGCTGCTGTGAGTTTCATACAAAGGCATATCAACACACTCATGCCACTGTCTGTACACCTTTTATTATATAATAAGGAAAGACGGGAAGGCGATATGACCGAAACGAGTCAGAAGACCTGCAAAACATAGTCGAAAAGCCGTTTGTTCGAGGAAAACGGACGGCATAGAGATTGTAGTCAAAACCAACCGAAGTTTGAATGAGACGAAGTGTAAAAGTATGCTTGGTCTGGATGGTACTTTGCGGAAATGTGTCGGCCACTGCCGCACAGGAAGTCAGCGAAGACACCATCGGCGGAAAAGTGCATCACATCGATGAGGTGACAGTAAGAGCCAGACGCTCTTTCTCCAACATGACGGCAACTGCTCCCACCTTGGTCATGGACCGTTCCCTCATGGAACAAATGGGAATGCACGAAGTGGCTGAAGCCGTAAAGCACTTTTCCGGAGTAAGCGTAAAAGATTATGGTGGCATAGGCGGACTGAAAACCATTTCAGTGCGCAGTCTGGGTGCACAGCACACGGGCGTATGCTACGACGGTATAGCCATCAGCGATTGCCAGTCGGGGCAAATAGATATTTCCCGCTTTTCATTGGACAACGTTTCGCTGCTCTATTTCACCATAGGGCAATCGGACAACATCTATCTGTCTGCCAAGACCTTTGCCTCGGCTGGCACGCTTTCGATCGAAACCATGCGGCCAGACTTGGACCAACGAAGCTATCAGCTGAATGTCAACCTGAAAGCCGGTTCATACGGACTGGCCAATCCTTCGCTGATGTACCAGCAACGCATTCATCCGAAAGTCAGCCTGTCGGCATACGCAGACTATTTGCGGGCAGACGGCAATTACCCTTTTGAACTCCGGAACGGAACGGAGCGCATTGAGGGAAAACGGAACAACAGCGACATTGAAACCTGGCGTGCGGAACTGAATGCCTATATCGACATCAACGACCGTCAGAACATCAATCTGAAAGCTTATCTTTTCGACTCGGAAAGAGGACTGCCAGGAGGGGTGGTCTATGACAATCCGTATGCAGCCGAACGGCTGTATGACCGTAACTATTTCGCACAGGCAGCTTACGAGAACCGCTTCTCGGAACACTGGAAACTAAAGGCCGGAGGCAAGTTTAACTACACTTGGAACAGAGACCGGAACGACCAGGCCTCCGGCATCACCGATGACCGCTACCGGCAAACAGAAACTTACCTGACTGCCACTTTGTGGGGCGAGCCTGTGGAACACCTCTCCTTTTCGCTCGCGCAGGATTTTGCCTATAACGACCTGTCCGCCACCTTGCGGAACTGCCAGTTTCCCGAACGCTTCACTTACCTGACCGCCGCTGCCGTCCGCTACGCACATCCGCTGTTCACGGCCTCAGCCTCCTTGCTCAACACCCATATCCACGAACGGGTAGAGACAGGAGACGCCTCTGAAGGCTTCAGGCGGTTGTCTCCAGCCTTCAGCCTTTCATGGAAACCGTTCAGGGAAAACCTGCGTGTCCGCCTCTCATACAAAGACATTTTCCGCGTGCCTACTTTCAACGACATGTATTATCTGCTGATAGGCAACGTGAATCTGCGGCCTGAATCGACCCGGCAATGGAATGTAGGGGTGACCTACAACCGCTCGTTCTCCAACACACTGGAACATGTCACCCTTACAGCCGACGGATATTACGGAACAGTGAAGGACAAGATCGTGGCCGTGCCCACCATGTTTGTCTGGCGCATGTCTAACGTGGGCGAGGTGAAAACACTCGGTCTGGACCTGAACGCCACAGCCGCCCTGAAATGGACAGAGACTTGGAAAACCAGCTTGCGGTTCGCCTACAGCTTCATGCAGGCAGAAGATGTGACGGAACGCGACTCACAGACCTGGCACAACCAAATAGCCTACACACCCCGGCATTCAGGCTCAAGCAGCTGCTCCCTGTCTACCCCTTGGCTGGAACTGACGTACAACGTGCTCTATGCCGGCGAACGCTACAGCAGCGGCTACAACAGCAACGACAACAGACTGCCTGCCTACACCGATCACAGCTTGTCCCTGTCCAAAAAGATCAAGTGGAAACACAGCCAGCTCCGCATCCAAGCGGAAGCGCTCAACCTGGGAGGAAAAAACTACGAAGTGATCCGCTTCTACCCCATGCCAGGCAGAAACTATAAAGTGACAATCAACTATCAATTCTAATTTTACAAATCAAAAAAATGTGTATGATGAAAAAGTTTTGGTTTACAACAGCCATTTGGGCTATGACAGCAGCTATGTTCTGCGCTTGTGATGATGAAGAAGTGACCAACACCCCCCCGCCTTCTCCCTCCACTCCGGGAACAACCCAGATGCGAGGCGCTTACGTAGTGAACAACGGAGACTGGGGCGCCAACAACGGATCTATCCAATTCTATTATACGGACAAGGATTCGATCAGCAATGACCTCTACCTGCAGGCCAATGGCAAAAACATCGGCGACGCGCAAGACCTCTGCATCTATGGCTCAAAGCTTTACGTGACTTGCACCACCTCTTCCAAACTGGAAATACTGGACTATCAGGGCAAAATCATCAAGACCATTCCCCTGAGCAACGAGGCCGGGCAACCCTTGGAGCCGCGTTACCTGGCTGCCGCAGACGGGAAGGTTTATTTCTCGGCCTACGACGGTACCGTGTCACGGCTGGATACCCTCTCCTTAGAAGTGGAAGAAGCCGTGACCGTAGGCGATCACCCTGAAGCCATGACCATTGCCGGCAACAAGCTCTATGTCAACATCTCCGGTTACGGGACGGGCAACCAGCTGGCTGTGGTAGATCTGGCCTCTTTCACGTGTGAGGATCCAGTGGAAGTCCTGCTGAATCCCTACACCCAAGCCCTGACAGCCGAAGGGAAAGTCTATTTCGTGTCCAACGGCAACTACAGTTCCCCGTCCACACCCGAAGAAGACCGCATCCTCAATACCCTGCAATGCCTGGATCCTGCCACGGGAGAGGTGGACGAGCTGTGTCCCGCCACAACCATCGCCTACTACCAAGGCAAGCTCTATTGCGTCTATGCCGAATATTATTGGGAAGAAAGCCGTGACATATTCACCTACGATCTGGCTACGGGCACAACACATTCACTCATTGATCCCGACCAGATTCCCAATCCCGCACAAATAGACGTAGATCCGGCTAATGGTGACATCTACATCTGCTCGCCAGACTATGGGGGCGTGCCCGGCACTGTATATGTATTCAACAATGACGGAACTCCAAAAAGCACATTCACAGCCGGATATAGCGTGGCTGGCATGTATTTTTTTGAATAAACGTTCCTGTCCATGAAACGAGTGTTCCCTCTCCTGATGTGTCTGCTGCTGACCATGCTGGCAGGCACATCCTGCCAACAACGGCGACAAGCCACATCCCCCCAAGGTGACACCCTGAAACTGCGCTACGCACAATACCTGACACTGGTAAAGTGTCCCGGCTACACGCTGGCTGTGGTGCGCAATCCTTGGGACACCTTAAAGACCCTGCACACCTACTTGCTGGTAGCCCGCGACCAACCCTTGCCCGCACACCTCCCCGAAGGGACTGTGGTGCGCACGCCGCTGACTAAAGCTGTGGTCTATTCGTCTGTACATTGCAGCCTGCTGGAGCAATTGGGCGCTCTTACTGCCATTGGCGGCATATGCGACCGGAAATACATGGCCTTGCCCGCCTTAGAGGAACGCTGCAGACGGAACCTCGTGGCAGATTGCGGCGACAGCATGAATCCCGACATCGAACGGATGCTGGATCTTCACCCCGATGCCGTCCTGCTCTCCCCCTTTGAGAATAGCGGAGGTTATGGACGGGTGGAGCAATTGGGCATTCCGCTGATAGAATGTGCTGACTACATGGAAACCTCAGCCTTAGGGCGTGCCGAGTGGATGCGGTTCTATGGCCTGCTGTTTGGAGCGGAAGAGCAGGCGGACAGTCTCTTTGCCATTGTGGACAGCTGTTACCGACAGCTCAAACTGAAAGCGAAATCCTCCGCAGCCTCCCGCTCCGTGTTCTGCGAGCTGAAAAGCAGCAGTGCCTGGTACGTGCCAGGCGGACGAAGCACAATGGCCGGAGTGATGAACGATGCCTGCGGACGTTATGTCTTCGCCAGTGACAGCCACAGCGGCTCAGTGCCGTTTTCTTTTGAAACGGTATATGACCGGGCAGGAGACGCCGACATATGGATATTCAAATATAACCGTAAACAAGACATGACCTATGCTGACCTGCAAGCCGAATATGCCGGCTATGCCGGCTTCAAGGCTTTCAAGGAACGGAACATCTACGCCTGCAACACGGGCAAAGTGCCCTATTACGAAGAAACGCCCTTCCGTCCGGACTATCTTTTGGCAGATTATCTGCAAATCCTCCATCCGGAATTGGGTGGTTTGGGAGGTTTACGCTATTTTTGCAAGCTGAAAGATGAAGGTAACCCTCAATAGACACTCAATCTACCTGCTTGGCTTGGGCGGAGCCATACTCCTGCTCTTTGCAGCCAACCTGCTGGTAGGCTCGGTTTCCATTCCTCCCGCAGAAGTTCTCCGTATCTTGTGCGGCGAAGAAGGCAGCCGGGCCAGCTGGCGTTTCATTGTCATCGAATCCCGCCTGCCCCAAGCAGTCACAGCCCTCTTGTGCGGCAGCGCTTTAGCCACCTGCGGCCTGATGCTGCAGACGGCTTTCAAGAACCCGCTGGCCGGCCCCTCCATCCTGGGCATCAATTCGGGAGCCAGCCTGGGTGTGGCTCTGGTCATGTTGCTATGGGGTGGAAGCCTATCGGCCGGCGTGGTCAATCTCACCGGATTCCTTTCCATCCTGGCTGGAGCGTTCATCGGCTCGGCCGCTGTCATGGGAGTGCTATTGTTTTTCTCCACTCTGATACGCAGCAATGTCCTCCTGCTGATAGTAGGCATCATGATCGGCTACGTAACCTCCTCCGCCATCTCTCTGCTGAACTTTTTCGCCACAGCCGAAGGGGTCCAGTCATATCTCATCTGGGGAATGGGCAGTTTCGGGGGAGTATCGCTTGCCCAGTTGCCGGCTTTCTCTTCGGTCACTCTCGCAGGCATGGCCGGCGCCTTGCTGCTGATCAAACCTTTGGATGCCCTGCTGCTGGGCGAACGCTATGCAGCCAACTTAGGCATCCACGTGGGACGGGTCCGTCAGATGCTCCTGGGAGTTACCGGCCTGCTGACAGCGGTCACCACGGCTTTTTGCGGTCCGGTCTCCTTCATCGGCCTGGCAGTCCCCCATGTGGCGCGTCTGTTGCTCGGAACCGCCAACCATCATCACCTGCTTCCAGCCACTCTCCTGTGTGGCGGAGCCACCGCCCTGCTCTGCAATCTGCTCTGCATGCTGCCAGGCGAAGGAGGCATCATTCCCCTGAATGCAGTAACACCTTTAGTGGGAGCGCCAGTCATTATCTATGTCATAGTCAGCCGCAACCGTTCCAACGGGCTGGACTGACCCCTTCCTCCCCTTCCGGCAAAACAAATTTGATGTACATCAAGCCAAGCTATCCTAAAAACCTCTACCTTTGCGCCGGTATTAGTTAATTAAAAAGATTGTTGCAAATGAAATTACCCGAAGAACCGATGATGCTGTACAGCTTCATCAACATGAAACTGCGTGATTCTTATCCTTCGCTTGATGCTCTTTGCGAGGATATGAATGTTGACAAAGAAAATATCATTCGTAAACTGAAAAGCGTAGGATTTGAATACAGCCCCGAACGCAACAGGTTTTGGTGATTCTTTTCATAAGCACATACGGGAAAGCCCCTGTCAACGCCTATCGCTACGATTGACAGGGGCTTTTTGATATCCGTCCGAAAGCCCAGCTACGCTCATTTTGGACCAGTCCCCATTTCCCGAAAATAAAAAAGGTGCAGCAACAACCTTTCAGTCCTGCCTACACCCTTTCTCTTAAAAAAATCCGTCGCCGCCTTTATTTGGCTGCCTCTAATGATTGTTTGCGAAAAGCCTTCATAGCCTTTTCGATCTCCAATGAAGCCTTGCGGGCACGAGTTCCCGCCGCTTTGTTACCGCTTTCCAGCTGGGCTTTCGCATCTTTTTCAAATGCCGCATACAATCCAGCAATTGTTTCAATAAGTTCTTGCATAATCCTTCCGTATTACTTACGTTAATAATTAATGTATCGGCAAATGTACACTCTTTCTTGAAATAAACGCCAAAAAAAAGAGTTTTTTTTCTGTGAAAAGAGTATTTTTCGCAAAAAAGAGAGGTTTATGTGTTTTTTGCCTACTTTTGCACCCATGAAAACGACTCTTACAGACACAGAATACATCCGCAATCTGATAGCTGAAGGCGAACACCAGCGACAAGATTTCAAATTTGAAATATCCGATGCCCGTAAAATTGCGAAGACCCTCTCAGCATTCGCCAACACTGAAGGAGGAAGGCTGCTGATCGGCATCAAGGACAACGGCAAGATAGCCGGAGTGCATACTGACGAAGAAGCTTACATGATAGAAGCGGCCGCACAACTCTATTGCCGGCCTCAAATCGCCTGCCATATGCAGACCTACCGGGCAGAAGGGCGAAACGTGTTGGTAGCGGAGGTCGCCCCAAGCTCCCAAAAACCAGTTTATGCCCAGGACGAGTCCGGCAAATGGCTGGCATACTTGCGCATTCGAGATGAGAACATTCTGGCAACTCCCGTACACTTGCAGGTTTGGCAACAGAACGAAAACGCTCAAGGAGAATTGATTGAATTTACCGAACGCGAACAAGCCCTCCTCAGCCTGCTCAATGACAACCGGCAGCTATCGCTTAACCGCTATTGCCGGCTGTCCCGACTTTCACGCCGGACCGTGGAATACCTCTTGGCAAAACTAATCCGCTATGACATCGTGGAAACAGTGTTTGACAACCACAAATTCTATTTCAGGCTGAAACAATAGGCTTTTGAATGCCTTTAATTGGCCGTTTAGCAAAAAACGCACTCCCTTTTAAGAAGTTATCGGCACGCAACGTTGGTATAATTTAACTTATTTCGTAATTTTGTCCCGCAAAATCCTCCTCTCGCAAGGAGATGCGCTACACTTTTAATATATAAAACAGAATACAATGGGAATATTTGCCAAACTATTTAAGAAAAACAACGAAGAGACATCCTCCAAAAACGTAGAAGACTTTATCTCTCTGACACGCGTTTACTTCCAATCGGTCATGGCCGCCAACTTGGGCATCACCAACATCCGCTTTGTGCCGGACGTGGCCAACTTCAAACGCCTATTCAAAGTCCCCACTCAAGGCGGCCGTTTAGGCCAGGCTGAGAAAACCGCTTCCCGCCGCATGCTGATACAGGACTACGGGCTAAGCGAGAATTTCTTCAAGGAAATCGATGCCTCCATCAAAAAACACTGCCGCACACAAAACGAGATACAGAGCTATCTCTTCTTGTACCAAGGCTTCTCCAACGACCTGATCATGCTGATGGGTAACCTGATGCAATGGAAATTCAGAATGCCATCCATCTTCAAGGGAGCCTTGCGCACCATGACAGAGAAAACCGTCCACGATGTCTGCACCAAAACAGTCTGGAAAAAAGACGATGTGCATAAAACAGCCGCCGCAGTGCGCCAATACAAAGAGCGCCTGGGCTATTCCGAACAATGGATGACGGAATATGTCTACAACATCATCATGCTGGCCAAAAAAGAATCAAAGAAAAAGAACAAAGAAAAAGAGAGCAAATGACGGTCGGCAAAACCGCCGGCCATGAAGAGAGTACCAAAATGGCGAAAGACGCTTTCCTTCCCCCCCCTTTGGCACACACTCTCTTTAAGCCATATCCTATCCTCCCCGCAGCCATGGAAACCGAACGTCATCCCCTGCCGCCTTTTCTGCCCGAGAACGCCCGTCTGCTGATGCTGGGAAGCTTCCCTCCCCCAAAGAAGCGATGGTCGATGGAGTTTTATTACCCGAACTGGAACAATGACATGTGGAGAATTGTCGGTCTGTTGTTTTTCAACGACAGAAACCACTTTGCCGATATACCGAACAAAGCATTCCGCAAAGAATGCATTGTCCGGTTTCTGGCGGACAAAGGCATTGCCCTCTACGACACAGCTGCGGAAGTCCGCCGCCTGCAAGACAACGCTTCAGACAAATTCCTGGAAGTGGTCTCGCCTGCCGATCTCCCCGCACTCCTGCACCGGCTCCCCCAGTGCTCAACCATAGCCGCCACTGGCCAGAAAGCCATGGGAGCGCTATGCGGCCAGTTCCAAGTCTCAGAGCCACCAACAGGAGGCTTCACTACATGCAGGTTCGAGAACAGGCTCTTACGCCTCTACCGGATGCCTTCTTCCTCAAGAGCCTACCCTCTTTCCATCGAGAAAAAAGCAGCCGTCTATCACACTCTGTTCCAAGCGGTAAACCTGCTCTCATAGTTTTCCGTTCCCCTTTGCCAAACTGACGCATGCATTCTTTTTC
>CALUOU010000021.1 GCA_944322335.1 uncultured Bacteroides sp. | reverse complement strand
TTTCCAACTATAAAGATACAAAATACTGGCGAGATTACCAACTTTTTCTTAACTTTTCTTATCCCGAACTCGCGTAATATACTTGTCACAATCATGAGCCTAAGAGAAGTTTCAGAACATCCATATCTCCATGACTCCACATTCTCCTGCCATAAAACTGTTGAATGGATTAACGCAAGCGCAAGGCTGAAAGCGACCATCTTATTTCTGGGTCTTCCGGAATTTGGAGTGATGGGTATTGCGAATGGTATATTGACAATCTATACGACCTATGTGTAACAATCTATATTTTAGCTTGTTCTTACGCTTCTACACATTTAAACACGATTGAGCCATTTGTAGGAGCGAATTATAGCTTTTAGATATCAGTCTTATTGATTATCAGCAATATACAAAATTGTATATGCTCCATATACGCTGATATTCAGTCATATAGGGCTATCACTCCAAATGTCGGATGAACCTTATTTCTTGATGCAATCAAAACCAGACAGGAAAAAGCAATCGTTTTTGCTGAACGCAAGGAAACGCAAAAAATGCTCCGAAAGCTTTGTCTCGAACGATATGGCTTCGTCTGTAAAATAATCAACGAAGACACTCCGTCCATCGTGAAAAGACACTCCCCCAACAAACAGTCGAGGCAGGCAAGCATTGATGAATTTCAATCTGTAGCCGGTTTCAACGTCATCATTATGTCTCCATCCGCAGCCGGCATGGGACTGAATGTGACAGCAGCGAATCACGTCATCCACTATAGCAGGCTTTGGAATCCCGCTAAAGAAAACCAGGCGACAGACCGGGTCTACCGCATCGGACAAACGAAGGAGGTATATGTATATTATCCGATGGCGGTAAGGTCTGACCTCCGATCGTTCGATGAAATATTGGATGACTTGCTTGCAAGAAAAACGGCACTTGCGGAATCTTCGATCTTCCCTACAGAAAGGATGGAAGTCACTCAAGAGGAGCTTAATCAAATGCTGTTTTTATAGTCAAACAAAATGGTTTGCGAAAAATCTCTGCTTATCTGGAAAGAGAAAACCGTTCGTGCCGGGCAGGTGTGCGAAAAGACGCGATAAATCGCAACTTTGCATTTCCGCTGGTTCAATTCTGTTTCACTATAACTTCACCTCCAGCAGCTGATATCCTGCCATAAAAGCAAGACTAACCTCAATCTTCCACCCCAATGAAAGCTGGTACTGTGCAGGAGCCAGTTCCTCCCGGCTTGGTTGAGCGGAAACAAGCCGGGAGGGCAAGCCACGGCTGACCATGCCACGACTTACTCCTTTTTACCTGTCATTATCTTAACGGACAAGGATTCAGCAGACGAGCGGGCAGGATTCAGCGGGCAAACCATGTCTTGCCCGCCCTGTTGCTCCGTTAAACCTGTATCCTGCCCGGCTGCCACTTGTCGTCTTGGATTGACAGAGACCACTCAGCAGACAATATTGACTGTTCCTTCAGCCAGTTTCTTTTCTTTTACCGGAACATCGGCCGGTGCATAGCCCAAAGCTGCACATCCGTACACCCGATAGTTTTGAGGAACTCCTAATTCGGTCAGATAAGCGCGCACACCTGCATCGTCACAGGTCTGCCCCACCTGATTGATCCAACAAGAGGATATGCCCAGAGAATTGGCGGCTAAAAAGATATTCTCCAAAGCGCACGCGCAGTCAAAAGGCGAAAGCCAATTGGAAGCGTCGGCCGCAACGATGACCAACGTCGGCGCATGATAATAGCAACAATAGGAATCGCTGTGTCCGCGTTCTTGCATGCGCGGATCATTGCTCTTAGCGAAAGCTCCTTTAACACGCTCGTTCAGTTCTTTCAACTTATCAGCATTCTGTACAGCAGTGAAATGCCATGTCTGCATGTTCATGCCGCTAGGAGCCTGTGCGGCGGCCGCCAATATCAGGTCTAAATCCTCAGCTGACACCTGACGGTCTGTGTAGGCACGTGTGCTGTGGCGTGTCTTGATGTTTTGTAATACTTCGTTCATAATGCTTTTTTAGTTTTTAAACTTTAGTCCTATCTTTACGTTCAATTTAAAATAATACGTCCCGTTTTCCTTTTCCAAAAAACCATACTTGTCTTTTCCCACGTTCCCCTTTTCAAAACGGGTGTGCAGATAAAGAAAATCCGCAAAAACATTTCGCATGGATTGATGATATCCCACGATTCTCCCTTCCTTGTCTGCCACCAGCATACCCTCGACAGCAGAATCTGTACCTCTGTATATCTTGGCCGGACGCATGCCCAAGGCAAGAGCCAGCAAGAATTGTTTCATTTTATGCTCATAAAAACCGTGCTTTTTGATCAGTTCATCCTTTATCTTCAACGGATTGATAGCCTTGATGCGTTCTGTCACTTCGCTCACCTGGGTTATCCCCTCATTGTGTGCCAGACGCACCATTTCGGCCAACATACGCGGAAAATGCAAGTCGATCATCTGCAAATTGCACCGGAAGACACGGTCGGCCACATCGGCGTATTTCAGCACACCGCCCAGCCGCTCAATCATACGCATGCGCTCTACCACCTCATTGGGCGACTCTGGCAGGGCATTGATTTTATTGACAGTAGGAGAGGCAAACTTGACGCCAGTCTGTGCGAATTTCAAATTGGCTGTGCGTCCGCCGTCCAACAAGGGATTCATAGGACTCAACCGACAACGCACACAAAATCCTGTTACAGGAGCCTCATTGTCCCAAAAGAGAAGCGAAAGATCGGTGCGGTCTTCAGTTTTTGCTTCTAAATCATAAATATCGACAGCATTCAGAAAGCCCTCCAAAGCATCTGGCACTTCCGGATCATCGGCGGATGAATTTTTCAAGATGTCTAAAAGAAGATCGGCAGCTTCGCCAAAATCTTCACGAGGGATATGCTGAACTTCCGGATCGCATGCAAACTCGCCCGTATCCGGATCGGTCGTTCCTTTTCGGATGGAAATGTCTTTCCCTATGTAATAACGCCGGATGCCATCGTGCTCAGAACGCTGAATCAAGGCAATCGGCCAAGGTTTCGCAGGGTCAGAGAAGCCGTCTGCAGCTCCCAACGTCATGCTTCCATCAGCTAACAGGCGAAAAAAGACATAAAGCTCGCCCAGTTCTCTTCGTGTTGCATTAAAAGACATGGTTCACATATTTTTGGGGTTAAAATCTTAATGTTTCCACTTTTTCCAGTCTGGCCCGAAGACGCGGCATCAGCGACTGGCGAATACGAAGCGTCATGCTGCAATCGGTGTCATAGCCTTGCCCGATAATGGCCGGACCTTCTTCTTTGACTATGCGCATGACATCATTCATGAACGGATATTCAAAATATACGGTCACATCCTCATCCACCGTTTTTTCAATCACCATGGCTGCTGCAATGGCTTCAGCCGCAGCTGTCCTGTAAGCCACAATCAGCCCGCTCGTTCCCAGTTTAATGCCTCCAAAATAACGGACTACCACAATCAGGATATCAGTCAGCCCGTTGGAGTTGATCTGTCCCAAAATGGGTTTGCCCGCCGTGCCTGAAGGCTCACCGTTGTCATTGGCTCGAAACACTTCACGCGCCGCTCCCAGCATATAGGCATAGCACACATGTCTGGCGTCATAATATTTCTTTTGACAAGTCTCTAAGTGTTCTTTCACCTCTTCCAGAGTCTGTACAGGGAAAGCCATGGCTATAAATTTACTTCGCTTTTCAGTATAAATGCCTTCGGAAGCTCCGGCTATGGTCTTGTAAGTATCTTCCATAAGAGTCAATGGTAAATGGTTCATCTTTCTTCATGAAGGGAAAGTCACACGTTTGTTCATCAGGAAATTGACGCCACCATATACGAACAGCCCCAAAAACTGCGCCAAGTATTCGTCACAACCCAAGCCTTCGACCAATGCTATCAGGAAAAGGAATTGGGAACCGTATGCCAGACCAAAAGCCACTCCGAAGAGCAACACCTGTCTCCACACAGATGTGCGCCTCGAAGTGGGAAATATCCAGTATTTGCACCAAAGAAAGTTGTGGATCTGTGCCAGAACATAGGCCGTCACATTGGATAGCATGTAATTGATGCCGCACTCATCCATCATGATCCATACGGTGGCTGCTGCGATCAATGCATTCAATGTGCCGATCACTGCGAAACGGAATATGCGGACAGACTCTTTCACGACATTCTTCGGTGCTTGTTCGCTTACTCGATCATTCTTTCACATCCACCGCCAAATGCAGCTCGTCCAGCTGCTTCTGGTCTATAGCAGAAGGAGCGTCCAGCATGACATCGCGTCCGCTGTTGTTCTTGGGGAAGGCGATGCAGTCGCGGATGCTGTCCAATCCGGCAAAAATGCTGACCCACCGGTCCAGTCCGTAAGCCAGGCCGCCATGAGGAGGCGCGCCATACTTGAAAGCGTTCATCAGGAATCCGAATTGCTCCTGCGCCTTTTCGGGCGTGAAGCCGAGTATTTCAAACATCTTGGCCTGCAACTGCGCATCGTGAATACGAATGGAACCGCCCCCTACTTCGATGCCATTGCAAACCATGTCGTAGGCATCGGCACGCACAGCAGCCGGATCGGTGTCCAACAAAGGAATGTCTTCTTCCTTGGGGTGTGTGAAAGGATGGTGCATGGCCATCAGCCGGCCTTCTTCCTCACTCCATTCAAACATGGGGAAATCGACCACCCACAGCAGGGCAAATTTATTCTTGTCCCGTAAACCCAATTGGTTGCCCATCTCCAGACGAAGCTCACACAACTGCTTACGGGTGCGCATGGCATCATCACCACTCAAAATCAAAATCAGATCGCCCGGCTTCGCGTTGAAAGCGCCCTTCAATTCCTGCAACACTTCTTGGGAGTAGAACTTATCTACGCTCGACTTGACATGGCCATCAGCTTCCACACGGGCATAAACCATTCCCTTTGCGCCGATCTGAGGCTTCTTGACAAATTCGGTCAGAGCATCCAATTGCTTACGAGTATAATGAGCCGCGCCTTCCGCACAGATACCTCCAATGTAGGCAGCATTGTCAAACACCGAGAAGCCATGTCCTTTCAAGATGTCCATCAGCTCAACGAACTTCATGCCGAAGCGCAAGTCCGGCTTGTCACTTCCGTAGTATTTCATGGCTTCCGCCCAAGGCATACGCTGAAAAGGACCGGTCAGCTCTACCCCACGCAACTCTTTGAACAGATATTTGGCCATGCCTTCAAAAAGCTCAAGAATGTCCTCTTGCTTGACGAAAGACATCTCGCAGTCAATCTGCGTGAACTCCGGCTGGCGATCGGCACGCAAGTCTTCATCGCGGAAACACTTGGCGATCTGGAAATAGCGGTCGAATCCGGACACCATCAGCAGCTGCTTCAGGGTCTGTGGGCTTTGGGGCAAAGCATAGAATTGTCCGGGATTCATACGGGAAGGCACCACAAAGTCGCGCGCACCTTCCGGAGTGGAACCGATCAGAATAGGAGTCTCCACCTCAATGAAGCCTTTACTGTCAAGATACTTGCGGACCTCGATGGTCATGCGGTGACGCAATTCCAGATTTTTGCGGACCGCCGGACGGCGCAGATCCAGATAACGGTATTTCATGCGGATGTCATCGCCTCCGTCGGTATTGTCCTCAATGGTGAAAGGAGGTGTCAAGGCTTCATTCAGCACCACCAGCCCAGACACGATGATCTCAATGTCTCCCGTAGGCAGATTGGCATTCTTGCTGAAACGTTCATTGACAGTGCCAGTCGCCTGAATGACGTATTCACGTCCCAAATGGTTGGCCTGTTCGCACAAAGCGGCATCCACTTCTTCGTTGAAGACCAATTGGGTGATCCCATAACGGTCGCGCAAGTCTACGAAAGTCATGCCCCCCATCTTGCGGCTACGCTGAACCCATCCGGCCAGCGTCACTTGCTTGTTAACATCGGAGATACGAAGTTCTCCACACGTGTGAGTTCTATACATTTTCTATTTATGCTAATAAAAATTTATAATCTTCTGAATCATCGGGCAAAAGTACACAAAACTCGTGAACTGGCATCCAAGTCTGGAAAGATTTTTGCGCCATGCTAAAATTTGGGCAGGTCAATGTTGGTCAGCCTCTTGATCTGCTCCTTGCCCCGGTCCAGCATGGCCTTATTCTTGAGAGCCAGATCCTCACGCCAGGTCTCGTTGAGCTGCTTCAAACCATTTATATAATCCTGCGCCCGTTGCAAGACGGTGGATATGCCGCCTCGCGTGCTTTTCGGCACAATGACGCGCAACTCTTTCTGGACAATGCCGACGTGGATATCCTTCCCCATCATGACAGGATCTCCATCAAAATGCGCCACACCGGGTTTGGAACGGTGGATGGTCAACTCCCTGCACCGGAACGTCTTGATCCGGCTGTTCTGATCAAGTGTCCGGTTGAAAAGCTGGAAAGCCAAGGCCGGAGCGTCCAACACAGTGAAAGGCTCCAGAATGGTCACATCCAGAAGACCGTCATCCAAGGTAGCCTGAGGCGTGATATAGGCGTTGTTCCCATACTGGGACGCGTTGCCGCAAGCGATCAGGAATGCTTTATAGCGAGTGGTACTCCCCTCTATTTCCAGTTCGTAGGTCTCCGGACGATACTGCAGACTTTCGGCAAGGGTTTTCTCCAGATAGGTCAACGGCCCCCTTTTCCCCGCCTGGGAGAACTTCAGGCTCACGAAAGCGTCAAACCCGACACCACAAGTGCAAAAGAAAGGGAGATCGTTTATCCTTCCATAATCAACCGTCAGTATCGAACCTTCATTGATAATTTCAATGGCTTTCCGGATCTCCATCGGAATCTGCAGGTGCCGTGCAAGGCCGTTCCCCGATCCGCAGGGAATGATGCCCAAAGCCGTCTGTGTGTGTACCAAGGAACGGGCTATCTCGTTGATAGTGCCGTCCCCGCCGATTGCCACCACACCCCAAGCGCCTTCCTTGGCTTTCCGGGCTGCAATTTCCACAGCATGGCCGGCGTATTCGGTATATTCAATTTCAGGCAGGTATTTCTCAGGATCCAGCCGTTCGTGAATGCACGAGACAATGTGTTCCTTGTTTTGTGTGCCCGACTTCGGATTGACCACAAACGTTATCTTCTTCTTTTCTTCGTTCATGCGGATTTTATTCTATGCGATTTTCAAAAGTAGGCAAAAGTAATACAATTCGGCGAGAAAAAAACCATTCGCATCCTAATAATCGGGCTAAACACAGTTTTTTTAAAGCGGATAGGGCATTTAACGACATATTTTCTTATCTTTGCCCCCTGTTTGAGATTTGAAGTTTCATAAACCGGACTTCAAAAGAAAAAGCAATAGGATCTTCCTTATCACAGGATTTCATAGTAATTAATAATATAAAAAAGGTATAAAGAATCTCATGGGTTTACTACAAGACAAATTTGCGAAGTACGATTTGCCGCAACAGTACATGGCACAAGGTGTATATCCCTATTTCCGCACCATCAACAGCCATCAGGACACGGAAGTTATGATGGAAGGCAAAAAGGTTTTGATGTTCGGTTCAAACGCCTATATGGGACTGACTTACGACAAACGCATCATTGAAGCGGCCAAGGCTGCCACTGACAAATATGGCACAGGATGTGCCGGATCCCGTTTCCTGAACGGAACGCTTGACATCCATGTGGAGCTGGAAAAGGAACTGGCCGAATTTGTAGGCAAAGATGAAGCACTCTGTTTCTCTACAGGATTCACCGTCAACGAAGGTGTGATCCCCCAGCTGGTGGGAAGAGGAGACTACATCATCTGTGACGACAGAGACCATGCCTCCATCGTGGACGGCCGCCGCCTGTCGTTTGCCACTCAGCTGAAATATAAGCACAACGACATGGAAGACCTGGAAAGGGAACTGCAGAAATGCGATCCGAAAGCCGTGAAGCTGATTGTGGTGGACGGCGTGTTCTCCATGGAAGGTGACCTGGCCAACCTGCCCGAAATCGTGCGGCTGAAGAAGAAATACAACGCCAGCATCTATGTGGACGAGGCCCATGGATTGGGGGTCTTCGGCAAACAGGGACGGGGCGTGTGCGACCATTTCGGTGTGACAGACGATGTAGACCTGATCATGGGCACATTCAGCAAATCACTGGCATCCATCGGCGGATTCGTGGCGGGTGACAAGGAAGTGATCAACTGGGTGCGTCACAATGCGCGTTCCTACATCTTCCAGGCCAGCAGCACGCCGGCCGCTACGGCCGCAGCCCGGGAGGCCCTGCACATCATCAAGTCCGAGCCTGAACGCATCGAACACTTGTGGGAAATCACCAACTACGCACTCGAAAGCTTCCGGAAAGCCGGGTTTGAGATCGGAGACACGGCATCGCCCATCATCCCGCTCTACGTGCGTGACACCGACAAGACATTTATGGTGACGAAGATGGCTTTTGACGAAGGTATCTTCATCAATCCGGTCATTCCGCCCGCATGCGCTCCCCAAGACACGCTGGTGCGCGTAGCCCTGATGGCCACACACACCAAAGAACAGGTGGACTACGCCGTGGAGAAACTGACGAAGTGCTTCAAGGAACTGGGCATCATCAAAGATTAAGTATTAGTGATTAGTTTATAAGCTAAAAGACTTTCCGCTTATTTACGTAATCAAGCCTCAAGCGCTGTGGTTCCACACAGATGCTTGAGGCTTGGCTTCTTTTTACGGGTTTCCCCGGCTTACAGATCGGCCTTCACCACGACTTGTCCGTCGAAGAGGTTGACGATGCGGTCGGCATAGCCGGCATCATGCCTGGAGTGCGTCACCATGACGATGGTGGTGCCTTCCTTGTGCAATTCGCACAGCAGCTCCATCACCTCCTTGCCGTTCTTCGAGTCCAAGTTGCCGGTAGGCTCGTCGGCCAGGATCAGCTTGGGACCGGCGACCACGGCACGTGCGATAGCCACACGCTGCTGCTGGCCGCCAGACAGCTGCTGGGGGAAGTGCTTGCTGCGGTGCATGATGCCCATCCGCTGCATGGCCTCCTCCACCCGTTTCTTGCGTTCGGCAGAAGGGATGCCCATATAGAGCAGGGGCAGCTCGATGTTCTCATACACGTTCAGCTCGTCGATCAGATTGAAGCTCTGGAACACGAAGCCGATGACCCCTTTCCGCAGGTTGGTGCGCTGGGATTCGGTGTACTTGGAGACTTCCGTGCCGTTCAGGTAATATTCGCCGGAGGTGGGGTTGTCCAGCAGGCCCAGGATGTTCAGCAAGGTGGACTTGCCACAACCGGAGGGTCCCATGATGGCCACAAATTCGCCATTGTCCACCTCCATGTCTACATTGTTCAGTGCCAATGTCTGCACTTCTTCCGTGCGGAAGATTTTCTGTAGGTTTACAGTCTTGATCATCATAACTTATTCTCTTTTTTTTATGTTATATATGGTTGGGAACATATCGTTCATTCTTTCCGGATCGCGTCGGCCGGATTGATACGCATCACCTGCACGATCTTGCGGGCCGTGACGGCTGTCAGGAGAGCCAGCATCGCCAGGAAAAGCCAGACAGCCCACAGCCAGTGGGGTCTATAGGCTCCTCCGAATATCGCTCCGAACAAAAGATAGAGCAACGGACAGACTATAGCGTAGGCCACAAGAAACATACAGACATACGCCCTGGCAAACAAGCGGAAAACCTGGCTGCGTGCCGCCCCGTTGATTTTCCGAAGGGCCACTTCCTTGCGCCGGCTCAATGCGTCTAAGGACACGGATGAGTAGACGCTCAGGATGACCAGCAGCAGGCTGACACCGCTAAGCCCTACCAACCCCCAGCGCACTTTGCCCATGAGGCTTCTGTTGCTGTCATCGGCTGGCAGAAGGTGAAGGTCAAGCGGCAATGTTTCCGGCACAAACGTGCGGCACAATCCGGCCAGCCCGTCCATGAATGTCCGGACGGAGACAGACTCGCTTATCCTTATATAATAGGACGAGGCTTTGGAAGAAGGGAAATATACGGATCCGATGTACATCTCCTCCCCCTGAGGCTCGGCATACAGGGCTTCGTAGACACCGGCTATCTGGTAGTTCCTCCCGTTCAGACGGACGTAGCCCGCATTGCCTTCCTTGTCCAGCCATTCCCTGAAGCTGCGGCTCACATAAACCTGGCCTTCCGCGTCGGCCGGCACTTCCTCTCCCTGCATAGGTATGCGGAAGAAGCGGAAATAATCCGGGGCGCCGCTCTGCCCGAACAGCAGCCGCCGGCTTCCGTCCTTGCACTCGTAATCCATGAAAGAGAAATCGGAGGTAGAATAAGACGCAAGCCGGGTAAGGTCCTCCACCCCGGCCATCTGCCGGATCTTGGACAAGAGGGGGGGCATGTTCCGTCCCAGATATCGGCTGTTTACCGGGAGAACGACTGTCCGTCCCTGCTCGGCCGCAGACAAAGGCATATAGACATTGAAGAGCGTCCCGTTCCACACGTCACTGATGAGCAGCACACCGCCCACAAAAAACATGGAGATGGCCAGCTGCACGCCCATCATCAGATTGCGGAACGTGTGTCTGCGACGGGCCGACAGCAAGGATGCCTGCAAAGAGCAGCGTCTCAACCGGAGTACGGGGGAACAGGCCACCGCCAGCCCTGCCAACAACGTGCCGGCATATACGCCGCATTGGATGAGGTAAACGTCTCCCACCGGAACAGCCGGAAAGTTCCCCGACAGCAGACCGCCCAAAACGGGAAACACACACTCGGTCAGCACAAGGGAGAGCAACAATGCCACCGTCAGCATAAGGCACATCTCCGAAGCGAGCAGCCCGTACAGTCCGCCAAGACCCGACCCCATGCACTTGCGCAGCACCAGTTCCCGCTGGCGGCTGTAGAACATCTGTATGACAAACTTCAGATAATTGATCAGGGCGGAAACCAGGATGAGCGCCCCGACGCATAAGAGCAGCGTCTGGGCTATCCTCTCTTGCCCGTCTTGGCTGCTCAGGACGTAAGAGCTTACGGACAGGCTCTCGTTGCCGCGCTGCCAGACGATCCGTCTCAGGCCGTCCTCAAAGTCCCTCCAGACCATGCCCTGAGGCAGGAAACAGCTGGCAAGGGGATACTTCGGGACATCAGGCTCAAGCGATGAGGAGAAATAGCAGTCGGCACTCTGAACGCCTGTACGGTCGCTGTCCACTACAGCCGCCACCCGGAACACGTTGGAGGAAGAGGCGTCGTCCACAAAGCGCAAGGTCTGACCGATGGGGTTATCCCCGCCAAACACCCGCCGGGCGAACGAAGCGGAAAGTGCCACGTCCAGAGGCTTCCAGCTCTTCAAGCTGCCCTGCAAAACGGACATGCCCCAATAATCAAAATAATAAGGGTTGGCATAGCTGAGCTGGACGATGTAGGGCATTTCCCGCCCGTCCCCATCCGTCAGCATGATTTCGCCCCTGCCGGGACGGGAAGCCACGGCGAGGCCATCCACGCCCATACGCTTCAGCTCCTCCTCCAGACGGACCACTTCCTGCCCCGTATAGCGGCTCTGACGCTGGCCGTCGGAAAACGCGTAGAGAGAAAGCCGACGGTCGTAATCCGGCAAACGCTTCTGGGCATTAACGGCTGATATGAACAGCCAGACATAACTGAAACACACAATGCCAACGGCCAGGCAAAGGGCGGAAATCAAGTGATACCCTTTGTATTTCAAGATGCTGCGGACAGCTATTTTCAAATAATGCAAGATCATGTTTAGCTTTTTTAGTTTTTTAGTTTTTTAGTTTTTTAGTTTGGTGGCTACGCCTACCGCCCGGTAGAGGGTGCGTCACATACCCGTCCTGAAGTGTTCAGGATAGCCGTCCTGAGGTGTTCAGGATAGCCGTCCTGAGGTGTTCAGGATAGCTATCCGAGGGTGTTCAGGATAGCTATCTGAGGGTGTCGCAGATACCTATCTGAGGGTGTCGCGGGTGAAAAACCGTTTTTTACTAAGCCATACATAAGTAAATGTTCCATTGTCTTTCTTGTTTATAAGTAAATATTTAGAATAAAAGGATCAGCGTTGTCTGTGTCTGGAGAATGACCGGACGTCATTCCGTCTTGACAGCCTCGGCGGGGTTGACCCGCGCGATCTTCAGGAGGCGGAACACGATGGTGACGGCCGTGACAAGGGCCATGGACAACAGGATTCCCGCCCAGAAGCGGAAACCGTAGCTGAAGAACACGGCATACATCTGCTCCCACCACCGCAAGACGGCATAGAGCAGGGGGAAGGCCAGCAAGGCCTTCACTCCCCCTATCCAGATGTAGATGCGGACGAAGAGCCAGAGGATCTGCCGCACGCCCGCCCCGTTCACCTTGCGGATGGCCACTTCCTTGCGGCGGCGTTCGGTGTCGAGAGTGATGGCGGCATAGACCCCCAGCAGGGTGATGACCACACAGACGACGGCCAGAAACAGGATGATGCCCTTCAGGCTCGACTTCCACCGTGAACGTGCGCGTCTGGTTGTAACTGATGTAGGTGTAAGTCTCAGCCTCCCGGCTCTGCATGTCCCGCAACCGGCGGATCAGTTCCGGCGGAATGCCGGCATAGTCCCTCTCCCCTTCCGGTGACTTCATGCTGACTTCGGCAATCCGTTCCTTCAAAGGGAAACAACGGTCGGTGTCGAAAACGAAGCGTGCGATGTACATGCAGACGCTGAAACACAGAAGGCATACGCTCAGCCCTGCGATGCTGATCAGGTTCTGTGTCCTGAACTTGAGCAGTTGCCTGACGGCCACTTTCAGATAATGGATTATCATATATAATGAAATAAAAGGTTTATTAACAATATCTTTTCCCTGTCTGATTTATCTATTCGCTCTTGATCACCTCGGCCGGATTCTGACGGGCCGCCTTCCACACACGGCTCCCTATGCACAGGGCCACGACGGAGGCCACGCCCGCAAAGATGGCCAGATACATCCACCACGGTATCGCACATTGCTCCACATACCTCTCCATCCAACGGCGCATCAGCACATAGCCCGCCAGAAAGGCCGGCACAGAGGCCAGAAGCAAGAGGACGAGGTATTCGCGCACAAACATACGGAGGATGTCCCCCACTCTTGCGCCGTTTACCTTGCGGATGGCAATTTCCTTGCGCCGCCGCTCGCAGCTCAAGGTCACCATGGAATAGATGCCGAAGGCGGAGATCAGGACACACGCCACCGAAGCGAATCCCAGCAGCTTCAGCAGGAGAAGCTCAGACTGGAGGTATTGCCCGGTGTAGAGATCTTCCAGGTTGTACAGATCATACCGCTCGTCGGGATAATGGGTGGCGAAGTATTCCTCGGTCTTGCGCTTCAGCTCTTCCCACGTCCCTTCCCGGTAGCGGATCAGGATCTGCCCGTCGCCGAAGCGGTGCAGCGCCAATCCGTCTGTCTGGACGAACAGGGTGGGACGCACCGGCACCGTGGGAGCCGAAGCCTGAAAATCGCGCAGCAGCCCCACGACCGTATAAGTGGGTCCGTACTTGGCCTTCAGCCACCGGCCCACGGCCTTGCCTCCCCACCCCAATCGGCGTGCGGCAGCCTCGTTGACCACCACCTCATCCCGCCCGCCGAGTGGCAGACGGCCTTCCAGCAGCTCCAGCCCGTGGAAGTCCATCAGGGTGCTGTCTATGCCGAAGGTCAGATTCTCCGAAATCACTTCCTCACCCTGCCTTCCTTCCCAGTCCTCAATGATTGTGTTCAGCAGCACAGAGGCGGGGAAATAGCCGTGGCAATGCCGGGCCACGTAACGGACGCAGGGCTGCGCGGAAAGGAAATCGGCCACCGGCTCATAGCTCTGCCGCAGATTCCAGTCGGTAAGCACGGCACGTTCCGCACGTGTCCATCCGAAATCGGTGTGGCGGAGGTAATGGAGCTGCTTCATCAGCACCGACATGCAGAAGATGAACAGGATGCCCACAGCCATCTGCATCCCCACAGCCAGACGGCAGGACAGGCCGTCCCGCCTTCTTCCTCCTCCGTCCGGTGTCCGCCGGAAGGCGACAGGCAGCAGGAAAAGGACAGACACGCCCACCAGCCCCGCGAAATAGAGGAGCGACATGCCGTAGACATCGCCTTCCACCCCCGACAGGCGGCGGAAGGGCGGCAAGAACAGTTCCACCAAAGCCATGCCGACCAGTCCGGCCAGGAGGAGCAACAGCATGTACTCGGTGAGCAGCAGGAGAAAGACCCCTCCCCGCGAAGAGCCGCACACCCGCCTCAACGCGATCTCCCGGCTGCGGATGCGCAGGCGGGTCAAGAACAAGGCAAGGTAGTTGACCAAGGCACAGACGATGACCAAGCCTCCGATGAATGCGAACAGGGAGAGGTAGCCCAGCTCTATCTCCGAATCACGACACATGGGCGAGGTGCGGTATTCGCTCAGGGGACAAAGGTAGCAGCCCGTACCCAAGGCAGCCTTGTAGTCATCGGAGTTTCTTTCCACCCTGTCGGCCAGCTTCTGCTGGAACTCCTGTGCGGAAACGCCTTGCCGGAGCTTCACGATGATGAAGAAACTGGCCATCCGCCAATTGTCACGGTTGCTGATGACGGCGTTTCCTTCCGTGAGGATGTCATAGGGGAAATTGGTGTGTTCCAGGCTGCTGACCAGGGCGCAGACGGTGGCCTGCGTGTTCTGGTAGGTCAGCTTCCTGCCCAGGACATCGGTGGTCCCATAGAGGCGGCGTGCCATGGACTCGGTCAGCGCCACCCGGTCGCCGCCGCGCAGGAAGTCGTCCGTCCCCTTCAGGATCTGTATGCCAAACAGCTGCAGGAAGCAGGAGTCGGCCATCACCGCCTTCCCCTTCACCGCCGTCCCGTCCTCGGCGCGCAAGTCCATCTCCGCCAGCCGGGCGTCAATGGCCGCCGCCTGTTCCACCTCCGGACAGGTGGTCTTCAGCCAGGTGGCCAGCGGATAGACATTGTAGTCAAAATAGCCGGACTCCATGAAGTCGGTCTTCATACAGCAGACATACATACGGTCCGCCCCTTCGTAGGAGGTGTCATAGGTGGTTTCATAGACGCGCCAGAGGTTGGCCAGCGTGAAACAGACGAACCCTGACGCCAGCCCCGCGACACTGATCACAGCCTGCGCACGATAGTGCAGGAGGTTGCGCCACGCCATTTTCAGGTAATGTAGTATCATAAAGCGTTCCTTTTTCTTATTTGGTTCATTTCAGTATCAGTTCTTCCGCCTCGCCGAAAACGTCATAGCCGGTGATGATGACCCGGTCTCCCGGCTTCAGTCCCTCGGTCACCTCGTATTGGACCGGGTTCTGCCTTCCGATGGTCAGGGATACACGCCGGGCGCGGCTTCCGTCCTCGCTGAGCTTGTAGATCCATTTCCCGCCCGTGGCCTGGTAGAAGTTTCCCCGGCGGATGATCAGTGCGTCTTCGGGTTGCCCCAGTTCGATCTGCACGCGGAAGCTTTTGCCCACCCTCACGTTGTCCGGCAGGGAGTCGGTGAACACCAGATCCACATCGAAGGTGCGGTCCTTCACTTCCGGCACCACCTTGGTGATGCGCAGTGGGTAACGGTTTCCCTGATAGTTCACCGTGGCCGGAAGCCCCGTGGTGATGCGGTCTATGTAGTACTCGCTCAGGGCGGTATGCACCTTATAGTGGTCCAGCACCTTCACCTCGCCGATGCTTTCGCCAGCCGCCACCCTCTGTCCGGGCACAACCTTGACAAAGCTCAGCTGTCCGCCCATCGGTGCCCTTATCACCAGTTCGTCCAGGCGGCGTAGCGAGCGTTCAAGCTTCTTCCTCCCGCGCTCCAGGTCGTTGCGGAGCAGGTCGCGGCGTATCACGCTCATGGCCGAGTCGTGGCGCAGGCTCTCGCGTTCCAGTCTGGCAGTCTCCCGCTTGAAGCGGTATTCGGCTTCGGCCACGTCCAGCTGTGCCTTGCTCTTGATGCCCATGGCATATTCCTCCTGCTCCAGGCGGAAGGTCTTCTGGAGGTTGTCCAGCTCGTAATCGGTCTGTAGGGCCTGTTTGCGGAGGGTGATGCGTTGCTGCTCCATCTCGATTTCCTGCTCCCGGTAGGTGATGAGCTGCTTCTCCCACTCGTCCCGCTGGTCTTCGATCTCGCGCAGCAGCTCAGGGTTTTCCAGCAGGAGGATGGTGTCCCCCTCGGCCAGCAGGCTTCCCTCTTCGGCCACGATGCGTTCCACACTCCCCGTCTCGCGGGCATTGACAAGGATGGTGAGGATAGGCTGGATCAGTCCTTCCACATCCACGTATTCCAGGAACTTGCCGTCTTCCACCGTGCAAATCTGCATGTCCTCCCGGCTGACACGAAGCCTGCGGGGTCCCAGCGAAAGCACGATGACATAGACCAGCAGTGCCGCCAGACAGGCTCCTGCCAACAAATAGTAACGGTATCGTATATACCACGGACGTTTTTTAAGCTGTATATCCATAAGGTCATTTTTTTTAGTTTCTGAAAAGATCTTCATTGAGCAAAGAGACATCGTTCTGAAAATCATGCAGTGTCAGACTTCGGAGGGTGTAATACAAACTCCAGTATTGGTGCAGGGCCGAGACATAGTTGCGCCGCGCGGTATCCTTCTCGGAGATGGAAGCGTTCAGATCGAGCACGGTCGATTTCCCCAGCAGATAAAGCCGCCGGGCCACCTCTGCCCTTCTTTGTGCCGTGCGGTCGGTGCGTGCGGCGATGCTGACGCGTTGTGCCTGCAGGTTGAACTGTCTCACCAGCTTGCGCACGTTGAGCTGGAAGTCGGTCTTGTCCTGCTCCACCTGTGTATAGACCAAGTCCCGGTTGGAACGGGCCACTCTCACCTGCCCCTTGCCCCGCCCCCAATCCAAAATGGGAAGCGAGATGCCCAAGCTCACATATTGCTGATCCAGAGGATTTCTGTAGGCATCGCGCAACTTGTCTCCCGTCTGGGTCAGTCCGAAGCGCAGGTAGATATCGGCTTTCAGTCCGGCGTTGGCCCTTGCCTGTGCCACCGCGCTCTCGCTCTCCAGTTTGCGCCTTTGCATGTTCAGCACCTCCGGACTGTTCTCATTGGCCAGCAGGAGGGCTTCGTTCAGATCCACCGCAAACCGGGGGATGGAGTCGCTTAGGCTCACCTGTATGTCCACGTCCTGCTGGATGCCTAAGTAGGACCGCAGCTCCTGCATGGCGTTTTCCACCTCGATGCGCGCGCTCATGCAGTTGGCCTCTTCCGTGAGCTTGTTTATTTCCAGCTGGAGCATCTCGTTCTCGCTGATGGTGCCTATTTCATACCTGCCCCGCGCATAAGCATAGAGGGTGTCAGCCTGAGCGTAATTGCCGGCAGCTATCTCCAAGTTGCTCTGAGCTGTAGCAAGGTCAAAGAACTTCTGGGTGGCAGCGGCAGACACCAGTTCCAAGGTTTCCACATAGGTGCGGCACGCTTCCCGATAACGGATCGGCTCTATTTTCCGATCCCATTTCAAGCTGTTATATCCAAACAGGCTTTGGCTGTATCCTATATTAATAGGTGAGGTCTGCCACGATGAGGTCTTGTCGTTCAGGAGATCCAGCCTTTGGGCGGAAGTCTCCACAAACACAGCCCCCCCTGTCCAAGGGATATTCTGGCTCAGACTAAGCGTAAGATCGGAACTAAGCAGATTTTGCTCAACGAATTGCACACTCCCGTCGCCCATGGTTATTTTATTGATGGCCCTGTCCAGATAGGGATTAGAGGTCAGGGATAAAGCAGGCAAATAATTGGCCCGGTAATACCGGTAGTTCCAATAAGCCGAGCGATAGGCATGTCTGGCTCCCTGTGCCTCGGGAGATTTCTGACGGGCACGGGTCACGGTCTCTTCTAAGGTCAATCGCAGACCTTGAGCGCCCAACGAAGCGGAAAACGCCACTATGGAAAGGAATATCAAATGCAGTCTGTTTCGCATACCATTCTCAATGTTTTTTCACCGATCATTCTATCAAAACCTGTGCCAAAACCATAAATACCTGTTTTACATAAACATAAAGCTATCATCTTCATTGGATACTTGTGCGTAAACGCACGTTTTCCGTGCGGAATAGCACATACAACACATGAAGATAATTCGTATCTTTGCCACCGGAAACAAAAAAAATAAAAGCTATGCCAGAACTCGGAAAAATACTAATCGTAGATGACAACAAAGACGTTCTCTTCGCGCTCAACTTGCTGCTGGAGCCATATGCGGAGAAAATAAAAGTGAGTGTCTCTCCCGACCGCATCGAGACATTCATGCGCACCTTCCAACCCGACCTTATCCTGCTGGACATGAATTTCAGCCGTGATGTGGTCAGCGGACAAGAGGGATTTGACTGCCTGAAACAGATTCTGGATATCGATCCTCAAGCGGTGGTCCTTTTTATGACCGCTTATTCAGACACGGACAAAGCCGTGCGTGCCATCAAAGCAGGAGCCACCGACTTTATCCCCAAGCCTTGGGAGAAAGAGAAACTGCTCGCCACACTCTCATCTGGTATGAAATTACGGCGCTCCCGCACGGAGGTTATCCAGCTGAAAGAACAAGTGGAAGCCCTGAGCAATGCAGGAAATGGAACTGAAGAAGAAATCATCGGGGAATCTCCGGCCATGCGTCAAGTGTTTGACACCATAGAAAAACTTCGGGACACGGATGCCAACATTCTCATCTTAGGCGAAAACGGGACAGGCAAGGATGTGGTGGCCAGGCTCCTTTATCAGCACTCTCCCCGCCACAGCCAGCCCTTCGTCTCCATCGACCTCGGAAGCATTCCGGAACAACTGTTTGAGAGCGAACTCTTCGGATATGAAAAAGGAGCCTTTACAGATGCCCGCAAGGCTAAGGCGGGACGGATGGAAGCGGCTACAGGGGGCACGCTTTTCCTGGACGAGATCGGCAATCTTTCCCTGCCCATGCAGGCAAAACTCCTGACTGCCATTGAAAAACGGCAGATCGTCAGACTTGGAGGCACACAAGTCACGCCCATTGACGTGCGCCTGCTCTGTGCTACCAATGCAGACATCCGCCGCATGGTGGACGAAGGACGTTTCCGGCAGGATCTGCTCTACCGCATCAACACCATCGAAATCCACATTCCCCCCCTGCGTGAACGGGGGAACGACATCCTGCTCTTAGCCGAACACTTTCTCAGACGTTATGCCCGCAAGTATCAGAAAGAAATGAAAGGACTGACCCGTGAAGCCAAAAACAAACTTCTACACTATGACTGGCCTGGCAATGTCCGCGAACTGCAGCACACCATGGAGCGTGCGGTCATCTTAGGAGACGGCTCTCTCCTACGTCCGGAGAACTTCCCACTTCAAGCTCTGCCAGCCCCCACGCGCAAAGAGACGGAAAACCTTAACCTGGAACAACTGGAGCGACAGGCTATCGAGCGCGCCATGCGTCTCTGTGAGGGGAACGTGAGCCGTGCCGCCGAACGCTTAGGCATTACACGCTTCGCTCTCTACCGCAAACTGGAAAAGCTGGGACTATGAAACGATATTCGATACTTGTCTTTTGCCACATTCTGGGGATCGTCGCCCTTTCCGTGGGTGCTTACACATTGGCCGCGCGGAGCATGTGGTTTTGTGCGCTCACCCTCCTTTTAGTACTGCTGGCCACAGCCTGGCACCTTTACCGCATGCAGACTCTGCAAGTGCGTATGATGCGCCATTTGGCAGAAAGCCTGCGCCATGACGATCTCATGCTCTCTTTCCGCTCTCCCTACCGCAACCGTGCCATGGAGGAAATGGCAACCGAGCTTTCCGAAGCGATGAACATCTTCCGCACCCGCCTGCTGGAACGCAACGAGATCGAGTCCTGGCAAAAGCTGATACGGGTGCTGACCCATGAAATCATGAACTCCATCACCCCTATCCTTTCCCTGAGCGAGACCCTGAGCGAACGGGAAGCCAACGAAAAGAACTATGCCATCATGCGCCAAGGCATGCAGACCATCTGTCGGCGAAGCAAGGGGTTGCTGGATTTCGTGGAAAATTACCGGAAGCTGACCCGCCTGCCTGCTCCCACACGAGGCCCCGTAGCCGTAAGCGAACTATTGGCCGATTTGCGTAAGCTTTACTCCGAACCTTATATTCACATTCAGCTTCCCTCCCCAGACATCATCATCCAGATGGATCGCGCACAAATAGAGCAAGTGCTTATCAATCTTCTGAAGAATGCCTGTGAGGCATGCCTTGGCCATGAATCTCCCCGAATCGAAGTAAACGCGAGCCGTGATTCCCGTTGGCGCTGCCTCATTCATGTAAGCGACAATGGCAATGGCATCCTGCCCGATGTGCAAGACAAGATCTTCGTTCCGTTCTTCACCACTAAGCCTAAAGGCTCCGGCATAGGCCTGACTCTTTGCAAACAGATCATGACCCGCCACGGAGGCAACATCGTGTTGGACTCTTCCGCCTCACAAGGCAGCCGTTTCACTCTCCAATTCCCATGACACCCCATACGGCAAAAGCCATGCCGGTATCACACAGGCATGGCTTTTCGAGAATTTATGGAATTGTTACGTAAAAAGGCTTGTCTGTCAAATCAGACGGGACACAGGCCGCAGCATCACACGTATTCTTCTGCCATGTACATATCGCTGACAAAATCATCGATGATCAGCTCTAAATTCTCATATGCCTCATCGGGTGTTTCACCATATGCGCTACACAGCAGGTTGTGCGTAAGATAAGCATAAAATCCGCCTTCAGCGGCCGCTTCTACAATGCAATCATTAATGCTCAGTTTCATAATTTCACCTCCTATTCTTGTTTTTTGATGCCACAAAGTTGGGAGTCTTATGTTTCAAGGATGTGTTATGGAGATTACAATCGTTTTTCGCAGTCCCTGTCATGTGATAAGCGGATGGTTCTCAAGACGAGGCACAGCAGACAAAAAAGCGGGAAGAAAACTCTTACCCGCTCGAAGTGTTCAATCCAATCTCTTTCTTATCAATTAATAAGATCTTGCAAAGATCACCCTGTATGGCGACGGCTTTCCTGTCACCATACACTTGCCCGGCTCCTTGTCGCCTGGCACGTATGATTCAAACGGAATGCATCGGATAGTAGCTTTCGTGTCTTCCTTAATCCGCAATTCCGTCTCGGTCGTTCCGTCCCAATGAGCTAAGATGAAACCGCCTTGCTCTATCTTCTCTTTAAACTCATCGTAGGAGTCAGCCGTAGTGATGCGTCTGTTGCGATAGTCTTGCGCCTTCTGGTAGATATTGTTTTGGATCTCCTCAAGCAAAGCCTTCACATACTCCTCGATGCCGTCACATGTGCGCGTCTCTTTCTCCAATGTATCCCGACGCATGACCTCAACGGTGTTGTTCTCCAAATCCCGACCGCCGATGACCAGACGCACAGGAACGCCCTTCAGCTCATAATCGGCAAATTTGAAGCCCGGCCGCTTGTTGTCCGCGTTGTCATATTTCACTGAAATGCCCAAAGCCTTCAGCCGCTCCACGATGCCTGCCACTTTCGCATCGATTTGCGCCAGCATTTCCGCACTGCGGTAAATGGGCACGATCACCACTTGGATAGGAGCCAAATGAGGAGGAAGCACCAGACCGTTGTCATCAGAATGTGTCATAATCAACGCGCCCATCAGACGGGTAGACACACCCCAAGAAGTGGCCCAGACGTATTCCAGCTGATTATCCTTGTTGACAAATTGCACATCAAACGCTTTTGCAAAGTTCTGACCCAAGAAATGGGAAGTGCCGCTCTGCAATGCTTTTCCGTCTTGCATCATGGCCTCGATGGTATATGTGTTCAGGGCACCGGCGAAACGCTCATTGGCTGATTTGACTCCCTTAATCACCGGCATAGCCATATATTTCTCAGCAAAATCAGCATAGACATTCAGCATTTTCACAGCTTCCGCTTCGGCCTCTTCACTGGTGGCATGAGCCGTATGCCCTTCCTGCCACAAGAATTCTGCCGTGCGGAGGAACAGACGCGTACGCATCTCCCAACGAAAAACGTTTGCCCACTGATTGCACAAGATAGGCAGATCGCGGTAGGAATTGATCCAATTTTTATAAGTGTTCCAGATAATGGTTTCCGAAGTGGGACGAATGATCAGTTCTTCTTCCAGCTTGGCAGCCGGATCCACCACGACTCCTCCATTAGGGTCGGCTTTCAAACGATAGTGCGTCACCACCGCACATTCTTTGGCAAAGCCTTCCACATGCTCGGCTTCGCGACTAAGAAATGACTTGGGTATCAGCAATGGGAAATAGGCGTTCACATGTCCCGTTTCCTTAAACATGTCATCCAGCTGACGTTGCATTTTCTCCCATATCGCATACCCGTAAGGCTTAATGACCATGCAGCCTCGCACAGCCGACTGTTCAGCCAAATCTGCCTTCACCACCAGCTCATTATACCATTGTGAATAGTTTTCGCTCCGCTTGGTGAGGTTCTTCAATTCTACTGCCATTCTGATTGTTCGTTTTATTGGTTCTTGCTATTTTTCTTTTAACAGGGCGCAAAATTACGTTTTTTTTTGAATATTCCGTTTGTTCTCTTGCGAAAATATTTGGGGCAAAAGCAAGTTCTTTCCAGTCTTCCATCTTCATTTTCAAAACGGTGCCGCACCGTCTGTCGGCCCTTCAAACGGATTGCCTCCCATCGGCATATAGTCAGGTCCTGGAGGTGGCGGTGTGGAAGGGCTGCCTACAGGCGCGTTCATACGGGAACCGAAAGTAGCTCCTCCGCTTTCTGCCGGAGCGGGAATCACCATGTCATCTTCCGGATTCTGGAAACGGGTGTATTGCCCGATGAAACGCAACCGGACATCCCCCACAGCTCCGTTACGATGCTTGGCTATAATAATCTCAGCCATGCCGCGCAGGTCGGTGCCATCAGCAGAGGTATAAATCTTATAGTATTCAGGCCGATGGATAAAACAGACCATATCGGCATCTTGCTCGATGGCACCCGATTCGCGGAGGTCGCTCAACTGGGGGCGTTTTCCTTCCTCGCCTTCCCGATTCTCTACGCCACGGTTCAACTGTGAGAGGGCGATAATGGGAATATTCAGCTCTTTGGCCAATCCTTTCAGCGAACGGGAAATGGTGCTGACCTCTTCCTGACGGTTGCCATAAGACATGCCACTGGCATTCATCAGCTGCAAATAGTCGATGATGATAAGTTTCACCCCATGCTCACGCACCAGACGCCGGGCCTTTGTGCGAAGCTCAAACACAGAGAGCGAAGGCGTGTCATCCACAAAAAGAGGAGCATCGAGCAAATCCCGCAATTTATAGTCCAGCTGCTGCCATTCATAATCAGCCAGCTGTCCGCTTTTGATTTTGTCGCTGGGTATTTCGCAAACGTTGGATATCAGACGGTTCACCAATTGCAGGTTACTCATTTCAAGAGAAAAGAGAGCCACTGGCTGATGATAATTCACCGTAATGTTTTTAGCCATGGAGAGCACAAAAGCCGTTTTCCCCATGGCTGGGCGGGCCGCAATGATGATCAGGTCTGAATTTTGCCACCCGGAAGTTATCTTGTCCAACTTGGTGAAACCGCTTTCCAGCCCGCTCAATCCATCGGTGCGGGCCGCCGCTTTCTGGATCTGATCCAAAGCTTGTGCGATGACCGGATTGATCTGGGTGTAGTCTTTCTTCATGTTCTGCTGAGAGATCTCAAACAGCTTTCCCTCTGCTTCTTGCATCAGGTCATCTACGTCAATGGTCTCGTCAAAAGCCTTGGTCTGTATATTGCTGGTATAAGTGATCAGTTCGCGCGCCAGCGCTTTTTGCGCGATGATACGGGCGTGATATTCGATGTGGGCCGATGACGCGACTTTACTGCTGAGCTGGGCTATGTAAAAAGGGCCGCCCACTTCTTCCAGTTCCCCCCGTTTGGCCAGTTGCTCTTTAACGGTCAATATGTCGATCGGCTTTTGGTTGACGGCCAAATCGGTGATGGCGGCATAAATCAGCTGATGCCTGTGCTCGTAAAACGACTCCGGACGCAAAATCTCGCTGACTTGCGAATAGGCATCCTTTTCAATCATCAGCGCTCCCAGCACAGCTTCCTCCAGCTCAGGAGCCTGAGGCTGCACACGGCCATAATCATTCACCGGCTGCGCATTCTGGGACTTAGCGGTACGCTTGGTTCTTCTTTGTTCTGCCATTTTATATAAATGATTCAACTCTCGCTAGGCTCAAGTTGCAGTTAATGAGTGAAAATCTTACAGTCTTGCTCACAGGATCCTTTTCTGCTAAAATAAACGCTTGTGAGACTTACAGCATTTGCAGAAATGTAGAGACGCTATTAGCCACGCCCAAATTCATATTATAGGGATATGGTCATCGCATCTCCCCGCACGAACGGCTTTTCCCTCCGAGTAGAAGGGATATGATTCGCAAATCACTTTTGTCAGGCCATAAATAGATGATGAACGGCTAACGACCAGCGATGAGCGGGTTGGCAATAATAAAGTGATTAGCGTTGAGCAATGGCCAAGCTGATCATCAGCCATTCGCGTCAACCCTAATCACTGACTGCTTTTATCATTATCCACGACGCAATGCCGCTATACTTTCTTTCAGGGATTTGATAATGCTTTCCGCATCGGCCTGTTTCTTCCGCTCCAGTTCGATAACGGCTGCCGGCGCATGGCTGACAAACTTCTCGTTTGAAAGCTTCTTCAATACGCCCTGCAAGAAGCCTTCCTTATGTTTCAGCTCTGCCTCCATACGTGCGATTTCCGCTTCCACATCGATCAGGTTGCCTAACGGCACCGCATATTCCGTAGTGCCTACCATGAAGGCTGCGGCTCCTTCCGTTTTGGCGTCAACCACGGTGATGCCGGACAAGTTGCACATCTTTGTCAGCACCGCGTCAAAAGCCGCAATCGGATTTCCTCCTACCACTTGCAGTGCCAATGCCTCTTTCTGAGCGATGTTCTTCTGCAAACGAATGGAACGGATGCTGCTGACAACCTCTTTCACAGCCTCAAATTGCTGTAGCAGGTGTCCATCATAAGAAGCAGGGGCAGCCATCGGGCTTACCATCAGGCTTTCGCCATCCTGACGTTCACACAAATGTTGCCACAGCTCTTCCGTAATGAAAGGCATAAACGGATGCAACAGGTGCAACAGGTTGTCAAAGAACACCAAGGTCTGATCATACACCTCCCGACTGACAGGCTGACCATATGCAGGCTTGATCATCTCCAAGTACCATGAAGAGAATTCATCCCAGAAAAGCTTATAGACAGCCATCAACGCTTCACTCAAGCGATACTTGCTGAACAAGTCAGCCACTTCAGCCGCCACTGCGTTTTGCTTGGCGGCAAACCACTGCATGGCCAAGGCTGACGCTTCGGGCACAGCGGCTTCATCGCTTACCGTCCATCCTTTCATCAGACGGAAAGCGTTCCAAATCTTGTTGCAGAAGTTACGGCCTTGCTCGCAAAGGGCATCGTCAAACAGAATGTCATTGCCGGCAGGAGCGGAAAGCATCATTCCCATCCGCACACCGTCTGCGCCATACAGGTCGATCAGCACCAAGGGATCAGGAGAATTGCCCAATGACTTAGACATCTTCCTTCCCAGTTTATCGCGCACAATGCCTGTAAAGTAGACATTGCGGAAAGGCATGTCACCCATGTATTCATATCCGGCCATAATCATACGTGCCACCCAGAAGAAAATAATATCAGGGCCTGTCACTAAGTCACTTGTGGGATAATAATACTTAATCTCCTCGTTTCCAGGATTGTTGATGCCATCAAACAGAGAGACGGGCCACAGCCACGACGAAAACCACGTGTCCAGACAATCTTCGTCCTGACGCAAGTCCGCCAAGACCAGAGCCGCGTTACCGGTTTTCTCTTTGGCCAGTTCCAACGCCTTCTCTGGAGTCTCAGCCACCACATATCCTCCTTCCGGCAGGAAATAGGCAGGGATGCGGTGTCCCCACCACAATTGACGGCTGATACACCAGTCCTTGATGTTCTCCATCCAATATTTATAAGTATTCTTATACTTGGCGGGATAGAACTTCAATTCATCGTTCATGACAGGCGGCAGAGCCATGTCGGCGAAATGCCTCATCTTTAAGAACCACTGCATGGAGAGTTTCGGCTCGATAGGCACATTCGTACGCTCCGAGAATCCCACCTTATTAGTATAAGCTTCTACCTTTTCCAGCAATCCGGCTGCGTCCAGGTCTTTTTCTATCTGCTGGCGCACTTCAAAGCGGTCCATGCCGACATACAGCCCGGCCGCTTCGCTCAAGGTACCATTGTCATTGAAAATGTCAATGCTCGGCAGATTATGTTTCTCGCCCAGCATATAGTCGTTGACATCGTGAGCTGGCGTAACTTTCAAGCATCCGGTACCGAATTCTGTGTCTACATATTCATCCTCAATGACAGGAATCACCCGATTCACCAAGGGCACAATCACTTTCTTGCCCCGCAACCACTGGTTCTTAGGATCGTTCGGATTGATACACATAGCCGTATCCCCCATGATGGTTTCCGGACGAGTGGTCGCCACCACTGCATATCGGCGTCCTTGCTCATCGCGATGCACGATTTCTTTTTCATCTCCTGTCTCACCGCTTCCATCGTCTTCGGCCACGTAATATTTCAGGTAATAGAACTTGCCATGCTCTTCTTTGTAGATCACTTCCTCATCACTGAGAGCCGTCAGAGCCTTCGGATCCCAGTTGACCATTCGCACGCCTCTATATATCAGTCCTTTATTATAAAGATCGACAAAGACCTTGATCACGCTCTTGCTCCGTGTATCGTCCATTGTGAAAGCCGTGCGATCCCAGTCACACGAAGCTCCCAACCGACGCAACTGTTTCAATATAATGCCCCCATGCTCGTGTGTCCACTCCCATGCATGCTTTAAAAATTCGTCCCGCGTCAGGTCTGTTTTCTTGATGCCTTGCTCGGCAAGTTTGTTTACGACCTTGGCTTCAGTAGCAATTGAAGCATGGTCTGTGCCCGGCACCCAACAGGCGTTCTTGCCTTCCATGCGGGCACGACGGACCAAAATATCTTGGATGGTATTATTAAGCATGTGTCCCATGTGGAGCACACCGGTGACATTGGGTGGCGGAATCACGACGGTGTACGGCATACGGCTGTCGGGTTTTGAACTGAACAATTTGTGATCCATCCAATACTGGTACCACTTTCCCTCCACATCTGCGGGATTGTACTTACTTGCTAATTCCATTGCTTTTTCTATAATTTATAACGGTTGTAAAAACGGCGCAAAATTAATAAATTAATGAATATTCCCAAAATGGTAGAATGAAAAAGGGAACGAACCTGTTTAATTCCGCACCAGCGCAAGGCGATGTGTTATGGTGGCCGGCAGCTCGTTCTCGTAATGTGTTACCATTACCAATGTTTTGTCTTTCCGTCCGCAAAAGGCTTCGATAATGCCTTTAACCCTTCGCCGATTGTAAGTGTCCAATCCATGCAAGGGCTCGTCCAGAATCAGCAGTTCAGGATCTTTGACAAAAGCACGCGCCAGCAATACCAGCCGCTGTTCTCCGCTGGACAATTGGAGAAAAGGCCTGTCCTTCAAGGCCGCGATTCCAAATATATCCATCCAGAACTCGCATATTGCCATTTGAGACGGTTGCGGATGCCTGTAAAGCCCGATGCTGTCATGCAGTCCGGAAGCCACGATTTCAATGGCTGGCAGGTTTTTCAGGTAAGCGCGGTGCATTTCAGGACTTACATATCCGATGTGCCGCTTGATTTCCCAAATGCTTTCACCCGTGCCTCTCTTACGTCCGAACAGCCGGATGTCACATGCGTAAGACTGAGGATTGTCTGCACAAACCAAACTGAGCAAAGTGGATTTTCCGGCACCGTTCTCTCCGCTCAAAGCCCACCGTTCCCCACGTCTCACGGTCCAGTCCAAGTCACGCAAAATGGTACGGTCGCCATACCGGATGCTGACTTTATTGAGTCGTACCACCTCGTCTGAAGTATAATTAGCGTGTTCGTATGGCAAGTCCAGGATACGCTGCCGCAACGCTTCTCTGTCCGCAGCTTCTTGCCGAATGCGAATGGCGTCTTGCTGCCGGAAGTCTTGCATGTAGTCCTCGCGCCTTGTCTTAGACCCTACCACCCGACCTTGAACAGGAACGACATGAGTCACAAAAGAAGGAATATCGTCCAACATGGACAAAACCAACAGAATCTGCACACTCCCCAGACGGGTCAGCTCTTCCAGCAACTGAAACAGCAGTTTGCGGGTGGCCGCATCCAATCCGATGAAAGGATTGTCCATAATAAGAATGCGGGGAGCCGTAAGAAGCGCTTTTGTCATCTGGAATTTGCGCAATTCTCCGCTTGAAAGCAAAATAATCTTTTTATGCAGGATGGGATCTATCCGAAACAAGTCAAACAATTGCCGCTTAAGGCGCTCATCGCCGCATGTGCCCAGCAGTTCGCACACTTCCGGCGCCTCCTCTTGGTCATGAGCATTCCAACGCTGTTGGTAATAATAGTTCGCGTCAGCCGAACCGTATGTATCCCGGAAAGCGATGTATTTGATGTTGTCGTATGCGGCCAAGGTTTTCGAGGGAGAAAAATCGTAAGCCAGCTTTCCTTCCCGCAGCGGGTATTTCCCAATCAGCATGTCAACAAGCAAGGACTTTCCTGCCCCATTCGGGCCTACAATAGCAATGTGTTCATCTGCCCGTATATCCAATGTGGCCGGCCGAGCCAAACGAACTAACGGATTGCGCGCTACACCTTGTATCAAATGTATGGTGCTTTGTGGTGTCATTTTCAAACGTATTTTTATAAATCGGGCGCAAATATACCAAGTTTTTCCACTTTATCCGACAAAGCGTGCGATAAATCAAGAAAAAATCAGTTTCTTTGCAGCCGTTTATCTTCATTTTTCCTATGAACCAAAAAACTTTCTCACTGTCAGGACGCAAGATCCGTTATTGCTTGCTCCTTCTGCTTTTTACAGGAGTCATTCTGGCTCAGCATATTCCTGGTTGGGGAGAATATTACGCGCGCCATCTCTACCCGTTGCTTGCCGCTCCTCTTTCCAGGCTCTCCGGCCTGATTCCCTTTGCCGTGGGGGATGTATTCATCTTCCTCAGCCTTGCCGGGATTCTTCTCTATCCGTTGGAAGCCCGTCTGCGCCGGAAAAAGCGTTGGAAACACATTGCGGCACGCCTGATTGAATACCTGCTTTGGATTTATGTCTGGTTTTATGCCGCTTGGGGACTTAACTATTCGCAAGACAGTTTTTATCAGCGCACCCAGATTCCTTACGTGGCTTATACGCCCGAAAATTTCCATCGTTTCACCAAGCGATACACAGCTCTTTTAAACGCTTCCTACACAGAATTGACTGCTGTCGACATCAGCCTGATCCGTCAGGAGGTGACGCGCGGCTATCTGGAAATCTGTGACTCTCTGGGTATCAACCGGCCTTTCAACACCTGCCCCCAGGTCAAGACCATGCTGTTCACCCCTATAGCCTCCAAAGTCGGGGTCACCGGGAGCATGGGGCCTTTCTTCTGTGAGTTTACCGTCAACGGCGATGTCCCGCCTCTCGAATATCCTGCTGTCTATGCCCACGAGCTTTCCCACTTACTGGGCATTGCCAACGAAGCGGAAGCCAATTTCTACGCCTACCAGGTATGTACCCGCTCACACGTCAGCGGCATCCGCTTCAGCGGATATTTTTCCATCTTGTTCCATGTGCTGGGCAACGCCCGTCGCCTGCTTTCTGCTGAAGAATACCAAACATTGCTCAAAAGCGTCCGGCCGGAGATTCTTTCTCTGGCCAAAGAGAGCCAGCAATATTGGTCAGCCAAATACAGCCCCCTCATCGGTGAGGCACAAAACCGGATTTATGAACTTTATCTGAAAGGCAATAAAATAAGCAGCGGAAGAAAAAACTATTCAGAAGTGATCGGACTCCTCATTTCACACGAAGAATGGAAATAGATTGCCTCTTTATTTCAACTTTTATCCGTACTTTTGCGCGACTAAAAAAACAAAGGAGATTCTAACATGATGATGCATACCCGAAAAGAACAAATGGAAGCCTTCGGACGCTTCCTCGACATCCTCGACGAACTGCGTGAGAAATGTCCATGGGACCGCAAGCAGACGAATGAAAGCTTACGTCCCAACACCATCGAAGAGACTTATGAACTATGCGATGCCCTGATGCGCGATGACAGGAATGACATCTGCAAGGAACTGGGCGATGTCTTGCTGCATGTGGCTTTCTATGCCAAAATTGCCAGTGAAACGGGCGATTTCGACATGAAAGATGTATGCGACCGTCTGTGTGAGAAACTGATTTACCGCCATCCGCATGTATTCGGCGATGCCAAAGCCGAAACAGCCGGGCAAGTGGTGGAAAATTGGGAACAGTTGAAGCTGAAAGAAAAAGGAGGGAATAAAACGGTGTTAAGCGGTGTGCCAAACGCCCTGCCTTCGCTCATCAAAGCCTACCGCATCCAAGACAAAGCCCGTGCCGTGGGGTTCGATTGGGAAGAACGGGAGCAAGTGTGGGATAAGGTAAAGGAGGAAATCGCCGAGTTTCAATTGGAAGTGGCCAACATGGATAAGGAAAAGGCGGAAGCTGAATTTGGCGATGTGCTGTTCAGCCTGATCAACGCAGCCCGCCTTTATAAGATAAATCCAGACAACGCATTGGAGCGTACCAACCAGAAGTTTATCCGCCGCTTCAATTACGTGGAAGCCCACAGCATCAGGGAAGGAAAGAACCTGCACGACATGACGCTGGAAGAAATGGACAAACTATGGGAAGAAGCCAAAAAGCTGGAACTGGCTGAAAAGAGAGCGGAGTGACCGAGCCGTCAAAACCAAAAAGAAAGCCTTGACCGTTGCCTGAATCTACAGCAACAGCCAAGGCTTCTTCCGTCTCGTTTCCCCGATCGCCGGAACAGTATTCGTCAATTCAAAAAACGCTTGGTCGCGGCCAGTAACTGCTGCCATGATTTGTACACATTAATCCCTTCCACCTTCTCGCAATAAAGGTTTCCTCCCCAAGTGCGGCCGACGGTCAATCACCAGGCACTTCTTACCTTGTTGCCGCATCGCCCTATAGGCAAAAACAGCGCCGAACAGCCCTGCGCCTACTATCAGGTAATCGCAGTGTTTGGCATAGTTACGTAATAACAATTATTCTATCATTCTTCTTAATGCCTCTCTATAATAAGTTTTCCGCATGAACAGCCCACGTGACGCATCTGCGTCTTCTTATAGGATAACCTCTTCCACTCTTTTCCGCTTATACCCCTGAATCTGCGCCACAATCAAGTGAAGCTGGGTACCTGAGATCAGAAGTCGCACTCTCTTGCCTTCCCCGT
>CALUOU010000020.1 GCA_944322335.1 uncultured Bacteroides sp. | reverse complement strand
TGCCCCAGCTGAAGAACCTGATGCAGATGGAGAGCCTGCGCGTCCGCCGAGCTTACAAGCGGAACGCCGAGCCGCTTCCCCGCATCGCCTCCTTCATCGGCACCAGCAACCGCACGGATCTGCTGACCGACCTGAGCGGGAGCCGCCGCTTCATCTGTGTGGAAGTCACCAGGCAGATAGACTGCACCACGCCCATAGACTACGACCAGCTTTATGCCCAGCTGAAGCACGAATTGGAGGCAGGCGAGCGTTCCTGGTTCAGCAAGGAGGAAGAGGCCGGGATCCAGGCAGCCAACCGCGCCTTCTATCGCGTCACGCCTGCCGAGGAACTGATCGGCACGTGTTTCCGCTTTGCGGAGCCGGGCGAGGAGGGCGCACACCTCCTGTCCGCCGCCGAAATCTACGCCACGTTGAAAAAGAAGAACCCCGCCGCGTTGAAAGACTGTAGCTGCACCGCTTTCAGCCGGTTGCTGGCTCAGGTGGGGAGAAGGGTGCATACAAAGTATGGGAACGGGTACTGGGTGACGGCGAGTGAATAGCTATGCTCTCTTCCTGTACGTCATGGCCGCCACGAGGCAGAACAGGATGGCAAAACCGGACAACGCCGCATACTGCCCCCAAAGGTCGGCCACGGTGGCTCCTTTCAGATAAACCGAGCGCATGATTTCGATGAAATAGCGCGGCGGGATGGCGTAGGTGATGCACTGCGCCCACCGGGGCATGGAGGCAATAGGCGTGAACAGACCTCCCATCAGCTGGAAGATGACGATGAAAGCAAACATCACGAAGATGCTCTGCAGGATAGTGGTCGATTGGTTGGCGATGGACACGCCCAAGCCGGACATGACAAGGCTGAACAGGACAGCCGCCAGATAAATGTTCGCAATATTCCCTTCCGGCACCAGTCCGTAGACCAGCCAACCGATGAGCATCCCTACCGTTACGACAAGGATACCTACCACCCAATAAGGTATCAGTTTCGACAAAACGAACTCCAACCGCCCCACCGGTGTGACATTCATCGCTTCGATGGTGCCGGTTTCCTTCTCGCTAACCAGATTGAGAGTAGGCAGGAACCCGCAGATGATGATGAGCAGCACCACCATGAGTGCCGGTATCATGTAGTTGCGGAAGTTGAGCGTCGGATTATACAGGTTGAGGACGGAGGTCTCCTGTATCGGTACGGTGACGCCTTGTTCCTCTTGCCAGCGTGAAAGAGTATTGACGATGGACATCGTGGCGTATTGCGTGCCCAATGTCCCCTTCGTTGCATTCACACCATTAGCTTTTATGTCCAGTGCAGGCTTCTCGCCGTTGATTAAGTCCTTCAGATAATCTTTCGGGATGGCAACAAGGACATCCGCATTTCCGTCCTCTATCTGCCGGAACGCTTCATCATAACTGAAATAGCAACCCGTTACGGACAAATACTCTGATGCATCCATGTCAGCTATCATGCGGCGGGAGAGCTCTGTACGGTCATTGTCTACTACGGCTATACCTACATTCTTCACATCCAGCGTCGCCACGAGAGGGATAATCAGCATGACCAAAACAGGCATGCCTACTATCAGGCGGGGGATGATAGGGCTGCGCTTCATCAGCGCCACTTCTTTCCTGAGCAGTATCTTCAATGTATTTGCATTCATACAGCCTTCATTTTTTAGCGTTAAACTTCTTGATGGCCAAAGCCAATACGGCCAATGTCATTCCCGACAAGACCAAGACTTCAGTCAGCACATATCCGACGGGAAGTTGCTGAATCATTAATACCCGCATGGCTGAAATATACCAGCGTGCCGGAATGATGCACGAGAACCATTGCAGAACCAACGGCATGTTCTCCACCGGAAATATCATGCCGGACAGCAACACCACGGGAATCATAAACATCACACCCGAAACCAACAGAGCCGATACCTGTGTGGAGGCAATGGTGGAAATAAGCAGTCCCAACGCAAGGGCAAGAATCACATACAGGATGGTTACCCATATCACGTTGATGACGCTGAAGGAGAAAGGCAGACCCAACACGGTATAGCTCAACACCAGCACCAGTGTCAGGATGATGCACGAAAGCAGGAAGTAAGGCACCAATTTGCCAAGAATGATTGTCCGGGGACGAACGGGAGAGACCAACAGCAGGTTCATCGTGCCGGCCTCCTTCTCGCTGACAATGGACACGGAGGTCATCATGGCACAGATAAGGATGAATATCATGCCCATGATGCCGGGAACAAAGTTGTATGCACTCTTCAGTTGCGGGTTAAAAAGCGTGTTGGCCACGACCGGGATGCCTGTCGCAGAACTGATGACACTCTCCAAATAAGCCGTGGATGTCTGTGCCATCGTGGTATTGGAAGCGTCCACGATAATCTGATGTTTCAGTCGGCCGTCTTCCGTGCGGAACACTACTGCGGCATCCGCCCGGCCTTTCCGAAGAATACTTTCCACTTCGTGATAAGGCACGATGCCTTCAAACGTGAAATAGGAATTGCTGCGGAAACGGTCTATAATCTGTTTGGTCTCGTCTGTATGCTGCTCCACCACAGCAACAACTTTTACATTGTTGACCTCGGTGGAGATGGCGAACCCGAAGAGCAACAGCAACACAACAGGCATGACCAGCACGACCGTCACCGTGCGGAAGTCGCGCAGGAGGTGAAGCACCTCTTTCTTTATGAGTGATTGGAATATAGACATAACATTCGCTTTTTATGGTCTGTTTAATCTCCCCTTTTCGCATCTTTCGCCACAATGCGGAACACCTCGTCCATGGTTCCGGCATGATACTGCCGTTTCAATCCTTCCGGGCTGTCCAAAGCCTCGATACGTCCGTCCACCATGATGGAGACGCGGTGGCAATATTCAGCCTCGTCCAGATAATGGGTGGTGACGAAGACGGTCATGCCTTCCGAGGATGCCCGGTAAATCATTTCCCAGAACTTGCGTCGGGTGGAAGGGTCAACGCCTCCCGTCGGCTCGTCCAGAAAAACGATGTCCGGCGCATGAAGCGTGGCTGCCGTAAAGGCCAGCTTCTGCTTCCAGCCGAGGGGGATTTCCTTTACCAAGACATTCCGCAAGTCTTCCATACCTAAGGCTTTGAATACTTCGCCGGTCTTCTCCTTTATCTTCCGTGAAGACATGCCATAAATGGTGGCAAAGAGGTTCAAATTCTCCCACACGGTCAGGTTCTCGTAGAGGGAGAATTTCTGGCTCATGTAGCCGATGTGCCGTTTGATGTCCTCCGCCTGACGGAGGATGTCATACCCGGCCACAGTCCCGCTGCCCGATGTGGGATAGCTGAGTCCGCACAACATGCGCATGGCGGTGGTCTTGCCCGCACCGTTCGCCCCCAAGAATCCGAATATCTCGCCCCGGCGTACTTGCAATGTGATGCGGTCCACAGCGGTGAAGTATCCAAACTTCTTGGTGAGGTCTTTTACCGATATTACTATTTCCTTATCCATCGTCCTTAGCCAATTTAATGAACAAATCTTCTATATTCCCTTTGGCCGGCCAGATGCGGACATCCTCCAGACCTTTCTGCCGGAGTCTGCTTGCTGAATCGTCCGGATTGAAGCCATCGCCCGCCACAACATGCAGAGCGGCTCCGAAGGTGTAGCAGTCTTTCACCTCTGGCAACGTACGCAGGGCTTCCAAAAGTGGATACATGTTTCCGGACGAAGCGTTGTAAAGGTTCTTGTCCATGCCTTCAATCAATCTGCCAGGTGTATCCACATCCAAAATCCTTCCTTTGTTTATCAGGGCGATGCGTTCGCAACGCTCGGCCTCGTCCATGTAGGAAGTGGAGACGAGTATCGTGATGCCTTTCTCTTTCAGCGTAGCCAGCATGTCCCAGAATTCGCTGCGCGACACGGCATCCACTCCGGTGGTAGGTTCGTCCAGCAAAAGGACCTTCGGGCGGTGTATCAGCGCACAACTCAGGGCGAGCTTCTGCTTCATCCCTCCGGATAAGGCTCCTGCCCGGCGGTTGGGGAACTTCCTCAGCTGGTCGAATATCGGGGCTATCAGGTCGAAGTTGTCCTTGACGCTCACTCCGAACAGCGAGGCGAAGAAGTGCAGGTTCTCATCCACGGTAAGGTCTGGATAAAGCGAGAATTTCTCCGGCATGTAGCCTATCTCCGTACGCAGTTTCCGATAATCCTTCACCACATCCCGACCCGCCACGGTGGCGGTGCCCTCGTCCGGAGTGAGCAAAGTGGTCAGTATCTGATACAATGTGGTCTTCCCCGCACCGTCCGGGCCGATAAGACCGAACAAGGAGCCTTCGGGGACGGAAAGGCTTACGTGGTCGAGAGCCGTGAGCCGGCCGTATCGCTTGGTGACTTCTTTTATATCTATCAGGTCGTTCATGAGAATGTTTTTTTATTTAAGTGTAAAATTGAAATCATCCCCTCTTGCACCTCCATCCAGCCGAGGCAGTGCCTCCGTCCAGCCAAGGCGATGCCTCCGTCCAGCCAAGGCAATGCCATTGTCCAGCCAAGGCGGCTGGTAAGTTTTAGAGACGTACCTCCCCATACTGCCCAAGCTTTAGCCGGCCATCGTTTTCCACCGCAACTTTCACGGCATAGACGAGGTTGGCCCTCGTGTCCTGCGTCTGGATGGTCTTGGGGGTGAACTCGCTTTCCTGGGCTATCCAGATAATCTTTCCCGCATATTCATATTGCTCGTCCCCGCCGAAGTCGGCTATGACAGTCACCTCTTGCCCGATTCGGATGTGAGCCAGTTGGGAGGCCGTAAAGTAACTGCGGAGATAGATGCCGTTCAAGTCTGCCATTTTGAAAAGCGGCTTTCCCGGTGTGGCATATTCGCCCTGTTCGGCATATTTCTGAAGGACTGTTCCGGTTAGCGGTGCGGTGATGCGGCTTTTGCGTATCTGCTCTTCTATCTGTTCTTTCTGGTATTGCAGGGCAGAAGCACCTTCCGTGATGGAGCTGCGGTTCTTGTCCAAGGTGGAGAGCAGTCCTTCCAACTGGCCGCGCAGGGTACGAAGCTGGGCATTTGCGTCATCGCTCTGCTTTTGAGTAGCCGCGCCGTCGGCCAGCAGGCGGGCTATGCGGTCGCACTCATCCTGCTGGTGGGCAATCTGCGACCTCAATGCGGCCGCCTGCGCCGCGATGTCGGGCGATGATTTCTCGGTGGCCAACTGCTGGCTGTGCAGTTGTTTCCGCTGGAGCGAGAGCAGCGTGGTGTCCACCAGTCCTACTTGTTGGCCGATGGCGAGGCTGTCTCCTTCCTCGATGGCGAGCGACACAATCTTTCCTCCGGTTTCCGCTGATACGGTCACGGTGTTGGCTTCGAAAATGCCGGTGGCATCATACTTCTCTTTATGGCGGCAGGAAGCCAGAGCTATAAGGAGGATTACGGATAATAAGGTTGTCTTTTTCATCGGTTCAGTGTGTATTTAAGTTGATAGATACTTTGCAAGAGTTGGATTTCATGATATGAGGCTGTCAGGCGGGCTTGCTTCTCATCCGTCAGCTTGGTCAGCAGACCGGTAATGTCTGTCACGCCGTTGTCCAACTGCGATTCGGCAGCTTTCCGTACGTTGGTGCGCAATTCCACAATCCGGTCGTTCTCCTTCATGACGGCTTTCAACTCGTCTATACGGTCCAGTTGCGAGCGGGTCTTCAAGTTGGTGTTGAACAGGAACACGTCACGTTCCACGGCTATGTGGTCCGACGACAGGCGCAGTTTCCGTCTGTCATTCTTTTTATGATAGAAAGCTCCTATGTTCCATGACACTTTCAATCCAGCCAGGATGTTGAAAGAAAGGTCACGGTTCATCATGCTCTCGAAATAGTCGAAGCCCGGATAGCCGTAGTAAGCTTGGGCAAACAATCCTATTTTGGGCATTGTGCTTGCCGTGATACTTGCGTTCCTTGCCTCGTTGGCCTGTAGTTGTGCCTCGAAATGCCTCAGTTCCGGACGGTCGGGCATCAGACTTTGCGGGATAGAGGCATCCGGCTTCAGCAATTCCTCCCCGACAAGACCCTTTCCCGTGAACAGTTCAAGTATTTTCCGGTAACTCTTCGAGCTACTTTCGGCTTGGATAAGTTGTTGGGCAGTACTGAGGTATTGCGCCTCCACCCTATCCACATCACTTTGCATGGCGGTGCCGTTCTTTTGCATGACCCGTAGTTTGTCAAGGTTGGCCTGGAGCAATGCCTGGGTGTTGCTGATTTGTTTGATTTGTTCCTCCATGAGCAGTATTCCAAAATACAAATCCTCCACACGTTCGCGGATGGCATAAAGCTGGACATCCAAGGCAGTTTGCCGCTCAGCATCCTCGGCACGTTCAATCTTCCGCCCGGTTTTCGATGTGCCTCCGTCCCAAATATGCTGGCTGATGTCCGCACCTATCTTATATTGCCATTCGTTCAATCCGGAAATGTTCGCCCCTGCCTGACTGACGATTCCTGCCAGCGACTCTGGGAAAGAAGGCGTTGTATTCTGAACGGTGCCTTGTGCATACACATTGATTTGAGGCAGCCAGCTTTTGTTGATATCCGACAGGTTCGCGTCTTTTGTTTGCGCAAGCAAATCGTACTTCCGGATGAGCGGATAGTTGTCTTGCGCAAGCTTGACGCACTCTTCCAATGTCACTTGGGCGGACAGACGGACACTTGCGAACAGTGACAATGTCAAGAACAGATACTGTTTCCACATAATCAATTGATTTTAAGTTTCTCCAAAATAGTCTTTACATTCTCTCTCTTGCGCCGTTTCAGGAACTCTTCGTAATCTCCATAGGCACTCCCTATGGCTCCGTAAACAATAGGAGCCGCCATGAACGGGAACACATTGAGCGATACGATGTCAATCAGCAGCATCCGCGCATCGACTCGGCGGCAAAGCCCTTTGGCGGCATATTCGTCAATCTCTTGCTGCAGATTGTCCAAAACTTCATTCACAACACTCTGTACGTTTCTTTTCATCGTGTCAACCTGTTCCGGACGGGAGAGCACTTCATTGACGATGAACCTCGGCAAATCCCGGTTGGTGGAGATGAAGTCAAAATGCCGTTCGATTCCCTGCCGGATTCTCTCTTCCAGAGGCAGATTGGCATCGCCGACGGCACTCAACAGAATATCGGCCAGCATGTTTATCTTCTCCGACACAATCCGCTCAAAAAGTTTGTCCTTTGTCCTGAAATAATAATGGAGCATGGCATGGGTCACGCCAGCCGCTTCGGCTATAGATGCCGTTCTTGCACCGGCATATCCCTTTTCAAAGAATTCTTTTTCTGCCGCTTGAAGGATTTTTGTCTCTGTGTCTTGAGACTGATTTTGTTCCTTATTCATATTGCAAACTTTTTGGTTTAACTTGCCAGACTAACAATCTTGTTAATGCAAAGATATGGAAATTCTTTTTTTAACTGCAAAATAAATATTTGAAAATATTAGCACCCGACAAAACTTTTAGCTCCTCTATGCGGAGAACTCTAACCGCACCAATCCTTCCAATGAGAAAAATTTATAGTCAAAAACATATTGAGGCCGTTACATTGTTATTGTAACGGCCTCATAATCATCCCATTTCATAAAAGTGCTATTGCTTATTCATTCAAAACCTTCCACTCCAAAATACCACCTGAACAGCCCTCCTGAAGCTGGACGATGATCTTCAACGCCGTTGTATTTACGGCATCAAAACTCAACCGGTTCCACCGGTCTTTATCAACCGTATAGGTGTCATTGGCATATACAGGTGCCCATTTGCCGTCTCGCTCGTAGAAAAGCTGCCAATTCCGAGGCACACGGAAGTTACCGTCATAATGGTCCAAATCAAGCCAATAGACCTCCACACAGTTCACACGAGCAGGTTGGTCAAAACGGTAGACAACAGACTCGCGGGTGCCGAAACGCAGCCACCAGTAGAAATAGGGTTTAGATATGTCTGACGAATTACGAGGAATGTACTGATCGTTCAGTCCAAAGGCTGGAGTCTCTACCTCACTCGTTTGAACAGCCCCCTGCTGAATGGGAGCTTGCGCGGCAAAAGCCTGTGCACGGGAAGCGAGCGATGGAGCCGGTATGCTGTCGGCATGCTCCAGAGCTTCCGGAATCCACACGGCCATCTGGTCTGCTCCCCGATTGTTCCACACACAATAAGGAATGGCCCGGAAAGCGACCGTATCTGTTTGCGAAATGCCCACACGCTTGTAAGCTGTACCGGTCAACACCGTCACACCGCCCAACAAGTCTGCCTCATAGTGCGCCTCAACCGGAAGATCAGCAGGAATGAATTTATCACGAACCACTCCGTCAGGCTGATCCTTACCCTCCAGACAATACACCACCGGCCCACGCTGCATGCAGAGCAAGCCGCGATCGTAAGCCACCTGTCCGTTGGCACGGACGCGCCGCACTGGCATCGGGAGAGAGAGTTCCACTCCATCACCCGGTTGCCATTGGCGAACAACGGTGACATATCCCTGATGAGCCTCGACAGGCACTTCCTCGCCATTCACCCGGACAACAGGCTTTTCGCCTGACTGCAAGAATGTATAAAGATCTGACGGGACTGGACTGTCCGCAGCCCATCCGGGTATGCGCAAATGAAGCGCGAAAGTACGTGTCGTGTCCGGCTGTATCGTAAGAGAGACTTGCCCGTCCCAAGGGTAAGAAGTGGTCTGGGTCAACACTACTCTCCGACCGTTGGTCTCCACTTCGGCCCGTCCTTGGATATATAGGTTGACATAGACATCATCCGCCTGAGTCGCATACATATAGTTAGGCACGGAAGCCATAAAACGAGTGATGTTTCCCGGACAACACGCACATCCGAACCATTTCTGCCGTTCATGCTGCCCCATCGACTCCAAGGGATTGTCATAGAAAAAGCGATCTCCACTCAACGAGACACCGGACAGGACACCATTGTATAAGGCACGTTCCAACACATCTACATAACGGGCATCGCCTGTGGCCAGAAACATGCGGAAGTTCCAATAGACATTGGCTATGGAAGCGCAAGTCTCGCAATAGGCTGTCATGTTTGGCAGCTCGTAGTCCGATCCGAACCCTTCGCCCTGCGCACGTGAACCAATGCCGCCCGTAATGTAGAGCTTACGGCTCACCATGTTCTGCCAGATGCGTTCCAGCGCATGGAAATAAACCGTATCGTTCATGAGACTTGCCACATCAGCCACTCCCGAATACAAGTACCCGGCACGGACGGCATGTCCCACAATCTCGTTTTGCTGAAGAATGGGCTTATGATCCTGACTATAGGGACTGAGCGCATGTCCGTCTGTTCCCCGGCCGGTTTCTTCTATGAAGTAACGGGCAGTCTTCAAATAAGCGGAGTCTCCCGTAACCTTATACAACTTGGCAAGCGCCATCTCCACAATGGGGTGTCCTGACGGCACATGTTTCTGTCCCGCTTCCGGCCCAAAAACTTTACAAACCAGATTGGCATTCTTGATGGCCACATCCAGCAAAGTACACTTACCCGTAGCCCGATAATGAGCCACAGCCGCCTCATAAAGATGTCCCGAATTGTAAAGCTCATGACTGTTGCTTTTCTCCCACCGATGGGTACCCCACCAAGGTGCCAGACGGGCGCAACGGTTGGTGACACAGGTTGTCAGATATCCGTCCGGTTCTTGGGCTGATGCGATGAGATGGATAACGCTGTCCAGATAAACGTCAAGCGCGGCATCGTAATGCACAGCCAATGAATAAGACGCTCCTTCGATGATCTTATAGGGATCGGTGTCATCGAAAGGGAAATCTCCCCGGTGTTCGCCTTTCATCAGTCCGCCGGCAATGGCAAAGTTGTCAAACCTGCCGTTCTTCTCACACTCGGCAAAAGCGGAAGGGATAGAGACCGTGCGATTCACTTCCAGACGAGGTGCCCAGAAGCCATCTGCCAAATGGACTTGCGTAAACGGCACTTCTACTATTGGTGCGTCAGGACGCTCATACGCCTGCTGTTTAGAGCAAGACACAAGTGACAAAAACATCATTCCCACACACAAAAATGAAAAAGACAAAAACAAAAATCTGTATGGTTTCATCCTACAAAAGAGTTAAAAAAACAATGGGAGCAAAGATACTAAAATCTATCATTACTCCCACAGAATTGTACAAAATATGTGCAAGCAATGCTTTTTATGCCTTAAAGCCGATAGGGCGTGGGCGCAAACCTGACTTTTCAGAGACTATCAATTTACAAGCATTGCGAATATCGGAAGGCTCAATGGTCTGCAATTCACGTACTGTGGGAGCTGTTTTCTCTCCCATCACACGGTTGGCCAAAGCAGACAGGATGCCTTCATCTACCAAGCGGAGCACCCAGCGGGCATTGCCGAAGTAGCGATCTTTAGCAGAGACCGTATCATAAACAAATTTCTGCAAGATGTCCTTCGCCTTCTCCGTCAGTCTGTACTCAAGCGAGTTTATCCGGTTCAAAGCAATCTGCATCAGTTCATCAGCCGAATAGTCCTCAAAATGCAAGATCCGTGAAAAACGGCTTTTCAATCCGGGGTTGGACGTAAGCAGGCGTTCCATCTCTGATTCATAACCAGCCAGAATGACCAGCATGTCCGGATTGGGGGCAGCCAAGGCTGTCAGCAACGTATCAATGACCCGCATGCCGAAATCACGGTTATCTTTTCCGCCAGTATAGAGGTTATAGGCTTCGTCTATGAAGAGAATATTGCCTTGGGCAGCTTGAAGCACAGCCAAAGTGTTCTGTTCGGTATCACCTAAATACCTGCCCACCAAGCGACTCCGCTCAGTCACAACCACTTCTCCCTTGGACAAAAGCCCTAACGAACGGCAAGCCTTCCCCATCAAACGGGCCACTGTAGTCTTGCCAGTACCAGGATTGCCGGTAAAGACAAGGTGCGACAAGGCTGTGCCTTCCACATGCAGACCTGCCAAACAGCGTTGTTGGTCGAAACGTACCCGTTGGAAAGTAACGAGCAGCTGTTCCTTCAGCGATCCAAGCCCCGTGAGCTGATTCAGGCCTTCCATGCACTGCTCAAAGGATGGGGTCAATTCCACATCCTGTAAAACAGGTACGATGTCAGAAGCCAACAAAGTGGTGAAGGCTTCCTTTTTGGTCTTAGAAGGAGAGGGAAGTAAACGGGTGCGGCAATGACCCATCACACGCTTCATCAGATAATCATCCACCTCCCGCATTCTCCATGATTTCAAACCGCCTGTCCCGACAGCCTGAATGAAACACTCGGCCAAGCGGTGTTCTGCGGCAGAAGACAAGGTGAAATCGCTATGTTTCAGCTTATACTGAGCATAATGCACCAGTTGACTGGCTGAAGGCTCCCCTTCCTGCAAACGGTTGGCCTGCGGGAAATAGGGTTGCAAGGCCGGGACTGTCTCCAACAGGCTTTGCAGCTGGTGGTAGGATCCGCACAAACACAGTGACCATTCCGGCTGGGAAGCCAGCTTATCCAAGATCCGGCTGACAAAAGACTGGCCTTCGCCCGTAGACAATACACCTATATTATATAGGATCACTGTCCGATGCCAGCAGCCTTCCAGCAACTCATTGAATGAATCTATTTGCACCTGACGTTGCTGGGTTTCGATATAAGTGGCAACATTCACCGTCTGTATGTCGGAACATCTGGGAATAGCCATGCGAATAAACGATTCAACATCACGATAATTATCCGTGGCAAACAGAAAATGTTCGTAAAAAGGCAGTGACTTGAGATGCCAAATTGAACGGCGATCGTCAAACCATTGGTTCTGGAAGCTATCAAACAGACGGCAAATCCATTGGGCTGCGTAAGGCGCAATGCACAAACGTTGCCAACAATCATCGGGCTTGGAAGATTTCCACTGTCGCAACAGATGCCACTCTCCACAGCTGGGAGTCAAGGCATACGGTTCTCCGGAAACAAAACAATGCCCGTCAAAAGTCACCCGCATACAAGCATAAGGTAAATTGTTGTACTCAGCAACCATCAGATAAGTTCCGGAAGTCCAAATATAGGAAGAAGGAAGTTCAGAAATTCCACATCCCATATATAAATAGCTGGAAGTGAAGCAATAGAAAATCACTTCATCATTTTCACCCAAAGGTTCCGCAAAATGGGGTGTCAAAGAAAGCATCCCCGAACGATATCTGGCACCCTTGTAAGAGGAAACGCCTTCCATTGTCACATCCAAATGCCGCAGTGCCGGGCAAAGAGAGTCCGTTCCTTCTGACAACACCCGGAATTCATAGATGAAATGTCCGCCAAGACGTTTTTTGTATCTCCACGCATCTTCTTCCGGCTCCAAATTCTCAAACAATAGGAAATAAGAGCCTGGTTGCAAAGCTGTGGTACGTTCTTTCAAATCAAGAAGCAGATCACCCTGATGTATATTAGGGATCTTATAAGAAGAAAGCGGCCTGGCATTGCCCTCCCGATAAAGCCATACGCGAACATCCGGCTCCGCTTTATAGGTTACGCCTTGGAAAAAGATACCGAATACATCTGTTGATCCGTCTTCCGATGTGTAGTAAAAACGCGGATAAACGGAGTACAAATTCATGCAGCTCACATCGTATTCAAGCTCCATGTACGACACAGTGCAACGAGGAAACTGTGAAAACACAGGTATCCAGTAAGTAAAGCCTTTATATTGACAAGATCTCAGTTCCGGACGATCCAGCTCACAAAAAGCTCTATTCGTCGTATTCACATAAGAGGAGGAAGAAGAAGTGTCATCATCTTCCTTATTTTCAGAAAGGAATTCTTCGAGCAATCGGTCAAATTCCTCATCTTCCATGAAATCGTTGTTTTCTGATTGTGTATTCATACTGTTATCATTTTTTAATTAGGTAATAAAGAAAAATTACAAATAGATTCCAGCCCCATCTTTCATGTCCACACGAAAGAACATGAACTGCCGGAGGGTGTCCAACATTTCAAAGAACACAAAGATTTCTGCAAACCGTAACAGTTATAGTACCCGCTTACCAGGATCTGTGTCACAGTTCACCAACAACTTTGTCTCTCTGAAATGTAAAATCATACACTCTTTTTATTAAAAATGATAACTCGAAAGAAATAAAATACCTGCACAAAAAATCCGTTGCAGGTGGCTTTCGGTGCAAATGTAAGGTTTCTATTCGAAACGGCCAAATGAAACACAAAAAAAATATAATTTTACCCTTCTTGAACAGAATGAGCCTTCAAATACTGAGCAGGTGTCATACCAAACTCCTTAAAGAAAGCCCGGTAAAAAGTGGAACGGCTATTGAAACCAGCTTCTTTTCCAATGCCATCCATAGACAAGTTGGGCTTCTCATGCATTAATCGTACAGCATACTCCACCCGCAAGTGATTCAAATAATCGCTCACATTGTTTATCCGCGCATACTGACGCAGAATGCGAGGCAAATCATTCTTGCTGACATTGCACAAGCGCAACAAGTCATCCCTACCAAATTTGGGCTGAAGAAAAAGACGCTCTTCCATTACCCGATATTCCATACGTAAAAAGCTATTCATTTGCGGATCGTCCGAATCTTTTTGGCTATCTTTAGGATTCGTATTGGAGGAAGAAGACGATCCAATAGAAGAAAATGTCATAGCCCTTTCACAAGCACGGCGCAGATCGTCACGCTGCAACACCAGCTCATCAATCTGTTTAGCAGCTACCAGATTACGTCGGCGGATAATCTGCAAATGATAGACCACAATGCCCAAAAAGGCACATGCCAGCACCAACACGATACAGAGAATAATCATCTGAAAATTGCGTCGCTGCGCCACCAGATGCATTTGGGCAAGCTGCAAGTCTTTCTCGTTCAGCATAAAAACAGTAGCAAACTCTTGCGCACGGCTTTCTTTTTCCTTTGTATAAATAGCATCGTTTAACACAAAAGCACGCGAAAGGTAGGCATTTGCACGCTTATAATCCTTCAAACCATGGTAAGCCTGCGCGAAACGGTCCAATATGACATAATAATTGTAGTTTACGGTATCTTTTTCATATTCAGAACAAAAAATCTCATAATCAGCCTTATTAAGCTTCAAAGCTTCCTGATAACGTCCGGCTTGCAGCAAAAAAGGAATGATTTCTCCTTGGGTAAAGGACTGATGGGCAAAATCGGTTGTCTGGAACTGCCGGTAATAATGCATCGCTTCCTCACTCCGTTCCACAAGCTGTAAGGCGTAAGCCATTTTGGAATAGAGATAGCCATATTGCTGATCTATGTATCCATCCGGAGGTCCAGGCATCTGGCTCATGTGTTCAACCAAGCGTTCGCGTTCTTTCCCGATCTCTATCGCTTCAAGGACTTTTTTGTTCCACATAAGAGTAGTCATCAGCTCGCCATATGCAGTGGACAATACAGCCAAGTCGCGCACGTCATCCGAGTTCTTCAACAAGTCAATGCCTTCGCGATACATATCAAGCGACTCCTCCAGACGGTTCATGCCTGCATATACATTCCCCATCGTAAACAGCATCTCTCCCTCACTGTTTATACGCCCTAATTCACGAGCCAGCTTAATGGTCTCCTTGCAATAGCGGATGCATTCTTCATATTTGTTTTGTGAAGACAACGCATTGACCAGCATGGTCAAAGTCCGCAATTTGCGTACAGGAACCGACCGTATGGAATCATCCTCCAATTGCCGGCGAACGTATTTTTCAGTCAGCAAATATTCACCTTTCACATGGTAACACATGCTGCGCAGCCTATTGATCTTAAAAAGAGGCAGATTAGGCAAATTGTGCGCCTCTGCCGAGTCAAGCAGCTGAAGCGCATAATCCGGATCTCTCAAATATATATTCTGAATGTTCCAATAACTCAAAACACTGTCTGGAACAGGTTGAGCCTTCATCGAAACAAAACCTATTACAGCAAACAATCCTCCCCAAAAAACACGAAAACATCTCATACTTTTTCTAATAATGATTCTGCCGACAAAGTTACAACAAATTGTTCATAAAACGACTTATTCAAGGGGAAAAGACATAGATGTATCAAATCTAACCAAGAAAAAAATCTGAATATCAGTTATATAGGACAAAACAGAAGCTTCCATAAGACGGATAAACACATTATTTTTTCTTTTTATTTTCTTATGCTTGCAGCTTTTCGTAACTTCGCGACAAAATAAAGCCATAAAAGGCAGAACCATTATTCTAAAAATGAAATAAAAACGATGAAAAAGTATCTTTTATTATTAGCAGCATGCTGCCTGACCTCAGCTATACAGCAGATCCATGCGCAAGTGGAAAAAAATGTGCTCTATAAAGTTGCCATCGGAGATTTCTCCTACACACCCAAAGAAGACAAGGAGGAAAAAACCGTAAGAGCCATCATACGCGGCTTGGCCAAACAAGCTGTCAGCGGCAAAACTACAACGCAACAGCCGGACTATGCCAACGATGTCCAAGCCAGCATCGTAAAGGGATTCGGCAATGTGGTCCGTTTCCGCGCCATTGAAGGCGACTTCTACCAAGAAGAAATCGGCGAAGACGAACCGGCTTTCTATGTGGATGGGAACATTGCCAATATCAGTACCACAACACGCACCAATAAGGCCAAAGACAAACAGGCCGAACAGCAATACAGCACTCTGATCAGTGTCACGATCAACCTGAAAGATGTGCATACCGAAGAGATGGTGGACAGCCGCATGTTCAGCATCCGTGAGGGAGACTGCGGCTGGATGTCATCGGCCGAACAATCCATCAGCTCTTCCCTAAGCTCCTTAGCCATCCATATAGCCGAATACTACAACAACATGTTTCCGCTCAGTGCCTCCATCATTGAACGTGGAGAGATCAAAAAGAAAAAGCAAAAAACGGTCTACATTGACTTAGGCAGCAAATTTGAAGCTTACAAGGGGCAACAGTTCGACATTTTCTCACTGAAAACCATAGCTGGCAAAGAAGCCCGCATCGAAATAGGCCGACTGAAAATAGATGAAGTCTTAGGAGAGGATATAAGCCTCTGCAAAGTCACCAGAGGAGAGGAAGAAGTGAAAGAAGCGTTAGACGGAGGAGCCACGCTCATTGTCATCACAAGGGATTGAAAGATCATCTTCTGATTTCACATCTACTTCAGCAAAAGAGCCCGCTTGGCGTTTCTGTCCAAACGGGCTCTTTCCTTTGGTCTGATCAGCTTGCGGCCGATCAAAACATATCGTCATACAACCGCAAACGGGCATGCAGATCATCAATTTCCTTCTGCATCACATTGATCTTTTCCAGCAGATGGCGGATGGCATCAATGCCTTCCATGTTGATGGAAAGATCGTAATACATACGGCTATACCGCTCCACGTCAGGCAACTGCGAAAAGAGCAGATAACGCTCTCCTCCTTCACTCTGAATGTCTACCAGCCCACTTTCTTGCAGCAGGTCGATAAACGAAGGCTCTATGTGACATTTATCACAATAATCACTGATTATAATCAAATCGTTCTGCATAGCGTTATCATCCTTTTTTTAGTTCATACTCTTGATCTTACGGAACATCTCTTTTTGCTGCTCAGACAAATTCACGGGCAACTGCACATTGTAAGTCACAATCAAATCGCCTTTTACAGCGTCTTGCTTATATACGGGGAATCCCTGTCCTTTCAGACGGACTTTGGTTCCCGGTTGTGTGCCAGGTTTTACTTTTAGCTTGACTTGTCCGTCTAAAGTGTTCACCAGTTGCTCACCTCCTAAGATGGCGGTGTATAAGTCAATATTTACATCCACATACAAATCATTCCCCAAACGCTTGAATACAGGATCGTCCGCTATGACAAAAGTGATATACAGATCACCGGCAGGCCCTCCATTGGCACCCTGTGCCCCATAGCCTTTTAACTTGATCACCTGCCCATTGGCCACACCTGCCGGAATGGTAATGCGAACCTGCTTGCCATTGACGTTCAACACTTCTTTGTGCGTCTGAGCCGCATCGCGTAGAGAAAGATGCAACTCGGACTCATAATCCTGGCCACGGAATCCTGCTCTGCCGCTTCCGTGCCCTGCATGATGTCCGAACATCTGTTCAAAGAAATCAGAAAAGCCGTCGGCATTGCTTCCTGTAAATTCCTGTCCATCGGAAGAATACCAATATGTCCCATTGCCATCCGTATGGAAGCCTCCTCCCCCACCAAATCCTCCGAAGCCTCCCGCCTGCCGGGCGCGCTTTTGAGCCTCAAACTCATCGGCATGCTGCCAATGCTCGCCATATTCATCATATTTTTTCCTTTTTTCAGGATCACTCAGCACTTCGTTTGCCTCATTGACCGCCTGAAACTTCTCCTTGGCAGTCGGATCATTCGGATTCAAATCAGGGTGATATTTACGGGCCAACTTACGGAAAGCCTTCTTAATGTCATCCTGAGAAGCCGTTTTGTCCACTCCAAGAACTTTATAATAATCTATATAAGCCATATTCAGATGTTTTAATCAAATCTCTTTATGTTGTCATTATGCGCTAATCGCTCCAAATCCAAGAAGTGCTTTTTATTGCTGACAATTTTTCACTGCCTGAACAAAATCACGAATATCTTCTTCCGTCGTATCAAACGAAGTCACAAGACGAATTTCATTCTCCGCCTCATTCCAGAAATAAAAGAAATACGTTTCCAACAACCGATCAATTACCGGACGCGGAAGCGTCAGAAACAGCTGGTTACTCTCTACCTTCTGCGTGAAATGAACGTTAGGAATTTCTTTTAGCTTTGTATAAAGCAAGCGTGCCATTCCATTAGCGTGTGTCGCATTCTTCAGCCACAGGTCATCAGTCAGGTAAGCTGTAAACTGGCAAGACAAGTAACGCAATTTAGAAGCCAGTTGCGCAGATTGCTTCCGAACAAAACGAGCCTCCTTCTTCAAATCCGAATTGAATACCAACACGCTTTCGCCCAGCATCAGGCCATTCTTAGTTCCTCCAAAACTGAGGACATCCACTCCACAATCCACGGTCAGTTCTTTCATTGTCAGATGCAAAGCCGCACATGCATTGGCCAGTCGGGCTCCATCCATGTGGACATACATACCGTATTGATGAACGAATGAGACAATGGCTTTCAATTCCTCCATTGTATAAACAGTGCCCAATTCTGTACATTGAGACAAGTAAACGACACCCGGCTGTGAATGATGCTGCTCGCCAAAATTACATAAATAGGGACGAAGCAGGTCCGGAGTCAGTTTTCCGTCTTGGGTCTTAATGGGACGGATCTGACATCCCGTCATCCGAGCTGGCGCTCCACATTCGTCCACGTAAATATGAGCGGTTTCCGCACAAAGAATCAAATTATACGGACGAGTACACAATTGCAAGGCAACCGCATTGCTCCCCGTTCCGTTAAAAACGAACAAAGGCTCACATTCCTGACCGAATGTCTCTTTCAGCCTGCCAACCGCTTCTGCCGTCCAAGGATCATCGCCATATCCCAAAGCATGCCCCTCGTTGGCTCTGTTCAAGGCTTCCATCACCAAAGGATGTACCCCTGAGTTATTATCTGACGCAAAACTTCTCATGATCGTTCCTTTTACAATAAACATAATACAAAAAACGCGGTGTCCCTTGGAGGGAAAACACCGCGCTATCTTCTCAATCAGGGAAAAATGGATTACATCATTCCACCCATGCCTCCCATGCCTGCCGGCACTTCAGGCTTCTCTTCTTTCTTCTCTACGATAACGCACTCCGTAGTCAAGAACATACCTGCAATAGAAGCAGCATTTTCAAGAGCTACACGTGTTACCTTAGCAGGATCAACCACACCGGCGGCATGCAAATTCTCATATGTATCTGTACGTGCGTTGTAACCGAAATCAGCCTTGCCTTCACGTACTTTCTGTACAACTACAGCACCTTCCTTACCGGCATTTGCCACAATCTGACGCAAAGGCTCTTCAATGGCACGCTTGATGATCTCAATGCCTGTTGTCTCATCGGCATTTTCTCCCTTCAGACCTTCCAGACTGTCCAATGCACGGATGTAAGCTACGCCGCCGCCAGGTACAATACCTTCTTCGATTGCGGCACGAGTAGCACGCAAGGCATCGTCTACACGGTCTTTCTTTTCCTTCATTTCAACTTCAGAAACAGCACCTACGTAGAGAACCGCTACACCCCCCGACAACTTAGCCAGACGTTCCTGCAACTTTTCACGATCATAATCAGATTTCGTGGCAGCGATCTGAGCCTTGATCTGCTCACAACGCTCCTTGATATTCTCTTTGTCACCTGCACCGTTTACAATCGTTGTATTATCCTTGGTAACCGTAATCTTTTCGGCACTACCCAGCATCTCAATAGTAGCCTGTTCCAGCTTCAAGCCTTTCTCTTCGCTGATAACCACACCACCTGTCAAGATAGCAATATCTTCCAACATTTCCTTACGGCGATCACCAAAGCCCGGAGCCTTTACAGCACAAATCTTCAACTGGCTGCGCAAACGGTTTACAACCAATGTGGTCAAAGCCTCGCTATCGACATCTTCTGCAATAACCAGCAAAGGACGGCCTGTCTGAACAGCAGGTTCCAAGATAGGAAGGAAATCTTTCAGGTTAGAGATCTTTTTGTCATAGATCAAGATGTAAGGATTCTCCATCACACATTCCATTTTCTCTGTATCCGTCACAAAGTAAGCAGACAAGTAACCACGGTCAAACTGCATACCTTCTACCACACCAATGGTCGTATCAGTTCCCTTAGCCTCTTCTATCGTGATAACGCCATCCTTTGAGACCTTACGCATGGCATCAGCAATCAGCTTACCGATAACCGGATCATTGTTAGAAGAGACAGTACCTACCTGCTCAATCTTCTCATAGTTGTCTCCCACCATCTCTGCCTGAGACTTAATAGACTCAACCACCTTGGCAACGGCCTTGTCAATGCCACGCTTAATATCCATAGGGCTTGCGCCGGCTGTCACATTCTTCAAGCCCTCAGCCACGATGGCTTGAGCCAATACTGTAGCGGTTGTTGTACCGTCGCCCGCATCATCTCCAGTCTTGCTGGCCACTTCCTTCACCAATTGGGCACCAACGTTCTGGTAAGCGTCAGCCAATTCCACTTCCTTGGCTACAGTCACACCATCCTTCGTAATGTGAGGAGCACCAAATTTCTTTTCAATGATTACGTTACGTCCTTTCGGGCCAAGTGTCACCTTTACAGCATTTGCCAATGTGTCGATACCCTTCTTCAATTGGTCACGGGCATCTATATTGAATAATATCTCTTTTGCCATGATTTTTAGTTTTTAAAGTTCTTTTTCCAGTTTTTCTTTTATCCCAATATTGCCAATACATCACTTTGACGCATGATCAGGTATTTCGTTCCGTCTAATTCGACTTCAGTACCTGCATATTTGCCATACAGGACCTTATCGCCAACCTTCAATACCATTTCTTCGTCTTTTGTTCCGTTGCCAGCTGCTACAACTTCACCCTTCAAAGGTTTCTCTTTCGCTGTATCTGGTATGATAATACCGCCAACTGTCTTTTCTTCTGCGGGTGCAGGGAGTATCAGAACTCTATCTGCCAATGGTTTAATGTTCATAGTTCTTTTGTTTTTATATGTTATACATTTTATTCATTTGCTTTATGTAAGCGACAAAGGACTTACGAAAAGCGTGCCAAACCATAATGTGCCTTATTTGGCAGAAACGATCTGACGAATTGACAGAATATGACACAAACGAATGCCACTACGGCTTTATTCTTTCCGCAAAATGATGTATTCGCCATATTGACCAGCCACTTTCTGCAGGAAATCAAGAAATGCGGCATAGTCTTCAGCCGCATACCTTCCCTTACGTACCAGCAAGTGTTGCACAACGCTCATGTTCCTTTCGTCTGCACAGTTGACAAAAGATTCAAAACGCCCAAAAGGAGTCTCTATCCTAACCGGCTCATACATTTTCTCCACCACATAGCCTTCCGGCAACCGATAATGCAGACTGTCAGCATAAACATATCCTTTGTCTATGCAGACAGGCTGACGGCGCTCTTCTTTCGAAGCGGCCAAAGGTTGCTGGAACACATTCACAGGAAGGAACAAACGATTGCCGGTCTTATGCCCATATTGCGTCTGTGCCTGATAACTCATGAGAAAAAAGGGAACAGCCGTTTTTTCCTCATGCATTTTCAGATTTGACAAGATTACCCGTTGCAGAGCTATGCCTGAACGTGCCGCATCCATTTGCCTGTCTGGCTCTAACGCGAGCAAGCCCGCCCGATCTTCATAAAAGAACAAAGAAGAGGCTTCCCGCACTTTCATGACAGCCTTTCCGTCCGGCTCTATGTCTATGCTTGCTGTCACCTGCCTGCTGTTCAAAGAGTCCGGATAAGAAGGCAATCTGCATAATCTTCCTCCTGTCTCTTCCACCAGCAAAGCCTCATGTCCAGCGATGCCACTATGAAGAAAGCCTAAAGGCAAACGCGGGTTCGTGCATTCAAGCCACAAAGTATCTTCCCGCAAAGGCACCTGCAAAATAGCATGGTTCATCTGGCTTGCATTGGAAAAATCATGCAGCAAAGATTCTTTATAGGTATTGATCGTCACATATGTAGAAGGGATGCCCGCTTCTTTAAGCATCGCCTTCAAAAGGTTGGTCAGCCCTTTGCAATCTCCAAAACCTGCCGTCCATACCTCCTCCGCAGCAATGGGCTGGAATCCGCCCAGCCCCAACTGTATGCTGACATATCTTGTATGCTTACCCAGATAGTCATACAAAGCCCGCACTTTCTCACGGGACGCCTGGCAGCCTGCCACAATTTCACGAACTTTGCTCTTTTGCTCTTCAGACAACGCATCTCTTCCCTCCAACAGCCCATACTGCCATTTTCCATATTCCTTCCATGTGCTCATGTCTCCTTGGGATCCATCCAGTACAAATGACGCAGGAGCCAAATAGAGCATCGGAAACAACTCTGAAGCCGACAATCCCCAAAGTTCGGACGAAAGCGGCGGCAAAAGCCTTGCCTCAGCTTCCACCAGCAACCGACCCTCTGGCGTAAGACGGGAAGACACCTTTATCTCTTCCTTTCCTACATTCACCAGACGGGTTCTACATACCTGCCCCTCAGGAAGCAGCAGGCTATAGGCAGCCTTCTCCACTCGCTGGCCGTATTCCGTCTGCGGCCTGAATGCGGGATATCCCGCAAAACCTTTGCCATGCTTCACCGTCCACTCATATTTTACCGTAAACGGATAAGACGGATAGTCACATTTATAGTAATAAAAATAATCATCGGTCATCAATGAATAAGAATATTCACTTTTCTGCAATTCCGATTTCTTTATCCGTCTCACCACTTTTCCGGATGCATCCATTATCTCGCCGGAAAATTTCTGAAGAGACCGGAACATGTCACAGTCACAGAAAAACCAAGCAGCATCCTCTCCCTGACTATCCAGGACCATGATAGTCCTGCTTTGCTTCTCTGACCCTTGTGTCTCAGATCTTACGATAATCTCTGTCTGTGCGTCCTTCACGACCGAATGCAGCTCTTGAGCTTTCACACACCATGCGCTCCAACAAAACGTGATCAGACCGACCAGTCTGCAAACTTTATCCAATGCCGACATGCTTCCGTTTTTTTATGTCCGTCAACAACACACTACTCAGCCGCCTGTTTTTTCAGCACAATCAAGGAATGATTCAGCTCTACAGCTCTATTCATGATTTCCTGCAATTGCTTGTAATAATGTCCAGGAATGATGGAGGTATCCAAGTCGAAAGTATATTTCAAACTTACACTATTGCCGGTGCGCTGCAATAAATACTTGCACTGGAGCTTTCCGTCTTCAGTCTTGATAGCTGATGATTCAGGTATTTCTTCCACTTCATAACCTTCCGGCAATTTCAACAGTCCGATCAGACTCAAGCGATACGGATAAGGGAACTCCACCGGAAGCACACGCTCCGTCTGTATGAACGGATTTTCGCCTTGCAGCAGGAAAAGCATCGGATTGACATAAATTCTGTCTCCCGCCTGCGATGCCTTCAATTTAAAATCCAGTTCTTCACTTACATTCGATAAATTCTTTTCATCCACATCCATTTTCAGATTCCGGATCTCCACTCCCTCTAAAGCGTCAGCTGCCGCTCTCCAGCAGAGCGTATCTCCCTTTAACCGGCCATTCAGATACTCTGCCGCTTTCTGTCCGCTCAACTTCACTCTCCGATGCCCTTCCACGGTTTCCCCTTTCATCGTTGCATCAATGCTCATGTTGAGTGTGTTTTCAGACAGGTTCAACAGATTTACCCATTTGTCTTTCTCAGCATCGGTCGTGAACAAGATACGCGCCCTGTTTACCAACAGTTCCAATGGCAATACATTGAGAGCAGGAAATGGCATTGAAGAGTCCAGAAAATAATAGCGTTTCTGCTGCGCATTATACAACGCCACAACAAAGGTGTTCAATTTCTGAATGGAAGGGAAGGAAACTGGCAACATGCCTAAAGAGCGCCTGCTCAACACCACAGGATAGGCTTTTATGCCCAAATCCTGCAAGATCCTCATGAGAATAAAATTTAGATCCGCATTGCTTCCAGCCTGCGTTTCCAACACTTTGTCCATGTCTTCGCAGAGCAGACGGTATTCGCCGTTCCATGCCAGCCGCGACTTCAACAGTCCAAACGCCGCGACCACTTTTTCTTCAAAATCCAAGGAAGCCGCATTCAATTCCGGAATGGCGTCCCGAAACGGATTCCGCAAAGACAAAAGCTGGCCGAAACGCTCATCTTCCTTCAACTGCTTATCCACAGAAGCCCAATTCTGGCTATAAGCCCGATAACCTTCATCCGGAAAATTCGTGCCCTGCAAGTCAAAGCTGATCTGTATCCGGTAGTCTTCCGGATTCCAACAGAAAGGCTCATCTTGCCGAAGTCCTGGCAAATTCTCAGACGTAAATTCCAGTTCCCGTGTAGAAATCGTAAAGTTCTTAGCAACCGATGACATTCCGCTCACCACATTCCAAGTGGCACGCATGTCTCCCTTGCCTTCTTTTATGCTGATCTTGTCACGCCCGCGGAATTCTATGTTGTAGACAAATACATCAGGAATCGATATCTTATAACGATTGAATACCACAGGAATCTCTTGCTGCATCAGCCAGTTGTCAATCTGGCTGAAATAGTCAGAATGGATCTGATAACTATACTCTATCACAGTTCCTTCCTTGACTGACGGCAACGAAAACTTGACCACTTTATAATATTGATTCACTCTCTCTTCGGAAACCATGCTCCGCTTCAGTTTTGCTTTCACTGTTTTCCCGTTTTCCAAGTTGTAAGAGCAGCCTTCCACATCGCTTGCCCGCTCTTGTCCCTTATCTTGATCGGCGGGGGCGTAAAACGGTATTTCCACATTTCCCCATGAGACCCCTTGCGGTTTCAGGATCTTTATGCGGACTTGATGCTTGGTGACCAAGCTAAAGCCGTCCTCGTATTCATACTCTGTCTCACCCAAATGAAACAAGCACACAGCAACAGCCGAAGAATCCGGTCCGTAAACTTTCAAAGCCAATTCTTCTTCGGAAGGCTTTCCATATTTAAGATTGGGCTTTAGACTTCCTCCAGAGGCATAAGTCCACGTGGCCAAAGAGACAGCGGCACACAAACAGAACAGCCGCAAACAAACTACAGATAAATGATTCATAAGTAAAAGATCTAATATTACTAAAAAAGAAGAGTGCGCCAAGCCAGAATCACTCCTAAAAGATTCTCGTTTGAGAGTACAATCGCTTTTTCCTCGCTTGAAGCACCCCTCTTCTGACAACTATTTCAGAAAGTCGGACCTTTATTCAGCTTTTTTCTTCAGCACAATTTTAGCCTGATTCATTTCAACAGCCTTGCTCATAACCTCCTGCAGCTTCGAATAATCTGTATTAGACAAGACTGACGTTTTCAGTTCAAAGGTATAATTCAGGCTTACGCTGTTGCCGGTGCGCTGTATCAGATACTTGCACAGCAACTTATCGTCTTCCGTCTTTAACGTTGCCGAGGCCGGCATTGTCTCCACTTCATATCCTTCGGGCAAGGTCAACAGACAGAGCATATTCACCCGATACGGATAAGGGAATTCCACCGGCAACGCCCGATCAGGCTGGACATACGGATTTTCTGTCTGCAAGGGGAACAGCATCGGATTGACCACCAGCCGGTCTCCTTCCTGAGATGCCTTGAGCGCAAAGTTCATTTCTTCTTTCACGGCAGAAAAATCATTCTTCCCTGGTGTCGCTTTCAGGCTCGCGATTTCCACGCCGTCCATCTTCTCTCCTGCCGGATTCCAGCAAGACGTTGTATCACCCTTCTGCCGGATTGCCCAATAAGCCGCCGCTTCTTGTCCGTTCAGACTGACAGTGCGGCTACCCTCAATGGCTGTGTCTGCCATCTTAGCGTTCAGGCTGATATTGACTGAATTATTGGACAGGTTCATCAGATTGACCCATTTATCTTTTTCAGCGTCGGATGTATACAGAATGCGTGCCCTATCCGTCAGCAATTCCACCGGTAACACATTGAGAGCCGGCACCTCCATAGAGCTGTCCAGAAAGCTGTATGCCTTCTTTTGAGGGTTGTACAAAGCCACTACAAACGTATTGAGCTTATGCAGCGAGGGGAAAGTGGCAGGCAGGATGCCCAAGGAACGTCTGCTCATCACCGTCGGATAAGCCTTGATGCCCAAATCGGCCAAAATGCGGATCAGCACGAAGTTCAGGTCAGCATTGGTACCCTTGCCTTCTTTCACCACTTGATCCATGTCGCCACAATAGAGGGCATACTCTCCGTTCCAGGTCAAATGGCTCTTCAGCAGGTTGAAAGCGGCAATGGCCTTTTCTTCAAATCCTGTATAGGTGCTGTTCAGCTGTTGGATCTCTTCGCGATAGGGATTCCGCAGGCTGAGCATCTGGCCGAAACGCTCGCTTTCCTTCAAGCGTTGATCCACGTCACCCCAATTCTTGCCATAGGGTCTGTAGCCTTCGTCACGCAGGTTGGAACCTTTCAGGTAGTGGAAGTTCGTGCCTTGAAGGTCGAAGCTGATCTGCACTCTGTAGATGTCCGGACACCAGCAGAAATCCTCGTTCTGACGGATGGCAGGCAGGTTCTCGCTGGTGAATTTCAAGTTGCGTGTGGCGAAAGAGAAATACTTGGCTTCTCTCGACAAACCGCTTACCACATACCATGTGGCGCGCAGGTTGCCGTTGCTCTCTTCCACATTGATCCGGTCACGTCCGCGATATTCCACATTATAGATGAAAACCTCCGGAATGGCGACCTCATAGCCACTGTAAACAACCGGGATCTCCTGTTGCATCATCCAGTTGTCTATCCGGGTATATTCGTTATACTCTACCTTATAGCTATATTCGATCACACTGCCCACCTGGACTTCCGGCAAGGAAAGCTTCACCACTTTATAATAAGGGTCTTTCCGCTCCTCAGACACCATGCTCTTTTTCAGCTTCGTTTTCTTGATCTTGCCGTTTTGCAAGGTATAAGTGCAGCCTTCCACATCGCCCACTCTCTCTCCTTCTTCCTCTTCCTTGCCTTCCGGAGCATAGAAGGGGATCTCCACTTGTGCATAGTCCAGTCCTTCCGGCTTCAGGATTTTAATCCGCACCTGATGTTCTGTAGCCACGCTGAACTTATCGACGTAGACATATTCTGTGTTGCCTAAGTGAAACAGGCACACGGCCGCCGCCGAAGTGTCCGGAGCGTAAGTGGTCCATGACAGTTCTTCTTTAGAAGGCTTGCCGTATTTCAAATCCGTCTTCCACGTGTTGTCAGACTGTCCGAATACAAAGGACGGCACAACAGATGCCAATATAAGACACAACCCTGCCAATCTCACATAATAACCAAATAAGTTTCTCATGATACAACTTTTTTTTATTAATAATTGCACAAAGATAATGTTTCTATCCGAAATTGCTAAATCGAGACATGTCCAACAAGTCTTTTATTTGCATTTTTTAAAGAATATAGATATGCACTGATCATAAATAGTCTTTCAGCCGATATCGTCCTTTCCGTTGAGTGGTTTTTCCGTATTGGATGGCTTTTTGCGGGCATCCGTGCACACAAGCCATGCAATGGATGCAATGACTGTTCCATACCGGACGGTCGTCCTCCAGACGGATGTTGCCCACCGGACAAGAATGAACACACACTCCGCATCCCGTACATCCTTCTTCCACATGAAAGCCCTTGGATCGAATGACAAAGCGGACAAACAAAGGATTGGCTATGTAGGTCTTCAGCCACGGAACGCTTCCTTCATGCACGTCCCATACCCGCTCGTGCCTCTGCACACTACGGGCTATACCGGCAATCCTCGTCCGCGCTTCCGCTATTTTCTGCCGGCACAAGGCATCGCTGTCCAGAGAGAACATAGGAATATAAGTATTAGGCATCGTCACCGACCACGCTGCGTCCAAAGGAAAATGCTTGGACAAGCGGCTCATCCCCTTCCCCACATCATCGCCACAGGTACACACGGCATAACGGTAGTTGGCATGCGGCATCCGCCATGCGGACAAAAACGCTCTCACTCTTTCCGGAGCATACCAGCCGTGTATCGGGAATACGAATCCAGCCGTTTCTGTTTCAGACACAGCTGGAGGGATGCGCTGTCCGCGCAAACAGGCCGCCATGTCGCAGAGCCTGTCTTCCGCAGCTTCTGCCAGACGTTCTGCAACCCAGCGTGAATTTCCGGTTCCGGAGAAATAGTAAATCATGCGCCTCCTGCTTTAGTCCAACAGATCCTCTATGGAATAGTTCTCCCAGAACACCTTTGTGGAGTGTACCAACGAGCTTCCCATATAGAGCAAAAACAATAGGGCAATGACAATCATCAGAAAGCTGACGAACAGGTTGTGCTTATCTTGTTTGAATTCTACTGAAACCATAAGAACCTCCTTTTTTATTTAGTGACAAAAGTAAAGCCCGGATGCTACATTCGTCCTACGCTCTGATGACAAATATACGAAAAAAGGAGCAAAAGACAATTCTCTTTCACTCCTTTTTTATCGCATTTAATATTTTTTCTATTTCAACGCTTGAATCAGCTCTTCGGGCGTGACAAGCAGCTGTTCTCCGGTCTCCATGTTCTTCAAAGTCACCTTTCCTGCATTCATCTCATTTTCGCCCGCCAAGGCCACAAAGGGAATGCCGTTGCTGTTGGCATACCCCATCTGTTTCTTCATCTTGCAGCTGTCGGGATAGAGTTCTGCCCGAATGCCCTGTGCGCGCACCTGCGCCAGAATTCCCATGGAGAAAGCGGCCTCTTTCTCTCCAAAGTTGATGAACAGCAGCCGAGTGCCGTTGACCGCTTCTCTGGGATAAAGATCCAGCTGGTTCAGAACGTCGAATATGCGGTCTGCCCCGAACGAGATGCCTACACCCGACACACCGGCCATACCGAACACGCCCGTCAGATTGTCATAGCGTCCTCCGCCTGTGATGCTTCCTATCTGCACATCCAATGCCTTCACCTCGAAGATAGCTCCTGTGTAGTAATTCAGCCCACGGGCCAAAGTCAAATCCAGTTCCAAATCATTCTTCAGTCCTAATGAGGCAAGGGTATTCAGAATGAACTCACTCTCTTCCACCCCCTTCAATCCGGTCTCGCTTTGGGCAAGAAGCTGCTTCAGTCGGCTCAGCTTTTCCATATTTGTACCGCTCAACAGAATGACAGGCTGCAGCTTGGCTATGGCATCCTCTCCTACCCCTTTCTCACGAAGCTCCGCATTGACATTGTCCAAACCGATTTTGTCCAGTTTGTCAATGGCGACCGTAATGTCTACAATCTTGTCGGCTTCGCCAATGTATTCGGCAATGCCAGTCAATATTTTGCGGTTGTTCATCTTGATGCAGACGCGGATGCCGAAACGGGAAAACACGGTGTCAACAATCTGCATCAGCTCCACTTCGTTCAGCAGGGAGTTGCTACCCACCACATCGGCGTCACACTGATAAAACTCGCGGTAACGCCCTTTCTGCGGACGGTCTGCACGCCAGACGGGCTGAATCTGATAACGCTTGAAAGGGAAAGTCAGCTCGTCACGATGCATCACCACGTAACGGGCAAAGGGGACGGTCAGATCGTAACGCAACCCCTTCTCACAAAACTTACATGCCAGCTTGGCGGCATTGCGGCTCAGGAGCTCTTCGTCGCTCAACCCGGCAAAATAGTCGCCCGAATTTTGTATTTTAAACAGAAGCTTGTCTCCCTCTTCGCCATACTTGCCCATCAGAGTGGACAGCATCTCCATGGCCGGAGTCTCTATCTGTTGGAAACCATAAAGGTGGTATACGTCACGGATCGTATTGAATATATAATTGCGTTTCGCCATTTCTATGGGCGAAAAGTCACGGGTTCCTTTCGGAATACAGGGTTTTGCTGCCATATTGTCTGTTTTCTAAATTAATGTCCAAATTGAGACGCAAAGTTACAAGATTTTTCCAATCTGACCAAATGATTGGCAGACTTCGATTCTGGATCCCATAAACATACAGCGCAGAAAAAGAGAGTCACATCGGCCTGTCTGTTTCCTCAATACGTCAGGCGCAGCCCGCCCTGCAACGTGAAATTGAAAGGATTTTCTTTCCGGATGGTCTGCACGTCCGAACCGTCGTCAAAGTAATAAGAGACGCCAGGCTCCACATAGACACCCACCTTGCGGCTGATGTTCAACTGAGCGCCCAGCGCGCCTGCCACCGAAAACTGCAACGGATCCACCGTCTCTTTCTCGCCGCCGATCTTGCCGTACACACATTTCTCCATTGCCCCTCCTGCCGAAAGGTATATATTAAAATAGGTGGTGCGAACAAAGTCCCAGTTGGCACGCAAGGGGATGCCTATGTAGTGCAGCTTCTGACTGACAGCCTCCGGACTGTCCGCATACTCAATGTCCGAAGCCAAATAAGTATATGTCAGCCCTGTCTCTACCGAAAAGCCTTTTGGCAAACGCTTCCTGACAGAAAAGCCTACGCTGACGGGCTGTTTATGGCGGGCAGAGACGATCTGCCGCTTCGTCTCCAGCACGTAGGGCAGTCCGTCCTTGAACACCAAGTCCTGCCCTGCCGGTATCTTCAAGATTTCATCGGCCGTGGACGACAAGTCAAACCGGCCAGTATTTCCTACCAGACCGGAAGCGTCATACATCTGCATCTCCTCCGCGCCTTCTTCGGAAGACAAACCGCCGTTGTTTCCTACAGCCAGTCCGAACGACCAGCCTCTCAGCTCTTTGCGGGACTTGCTTTCTGCGACAGCCTGAAGTTTCCTTCTGCGCGAAGGCCAAGAGGAAGAAGAGGAATCGGCTTTTTCCTCAGCCTTTCCTGTCTGTACGGCCTCTTTTTTTTCCAGCTCTGTTTGGGCAGACGTGTCTTCTTCCGGCTTCTCTTCAGTCATGCTGGCCTCTTCCGGCTTTTCAAGCTGTTGCTGCTGCACTTCCTCCCGTAAAGCCGCTTTCCTCACCACCCGCGCCACTCTGTCCGCCTGAACAGGAAGAGCCGGCTCAACGATGATCAGCTCTGCGTCAGGAGAGGTTTCCCATTCTTTTCCAGCCAATTGAGGAACAGAGATTTCATCCACCCCGCTCTGAGGGATAAGCCATAATCCCGCCATGAACATAGCCAGCAACACAGCAGCGGCCGCAGCAGCCGGCCACCAGCGCGAAAACGGCCGGAGCTTCTCCTTCTTATGCGGCTGCGATACAGAGGATGCGGACAGCGCTTGTTCCAGCCGCTCCCATCCCGAAGCAGGCAAAGGCTCGGAATAGTCTTTCAAGCTTTGCTTTATCTTCTTCAACCATCTTTCATTGTCTTTTGCCATAGTCATGCTCTCTTATGTGTTCTTTTTCAACCATTCACGCACTTTGGTCGCCAAGGCCGCCTTCGCCCTCGTCAGTTGCGATGCCGATGATTTCTCATTGATACCCAACAGCCCGGCTATCTCTTTGTGCGATTTTTCTTCAAAAATATATAAATTAAATACCGTGCGGTAACCTGCAGGCAAATCACGGATAAACCCCATCAGCACTTCTTGAGGGATAGACTCCACGGAATCGGGATCGGGCTCCTCATACACCTCTGGCGCATCCTCCAAAGCGGAATACTGGCTCATGACATCATTCTTGCGCAACTGCTGTAAGGCAACGTTGATCATCACCCGTTCCATCCACGCACGCAACGAGCCGTCTCCCCGCCATGTGAACTTGTCCAAAGAGCTGAAAATCTTCAAAAAACCGTCGTGTAACAAGTCTTGAGCCGTCTCCCGGTCACCCGCATAGCGCAAGCATACGCCGAGCATACGCCCCGCATAGCGCTCATATAGCTCTTTGCGTGCAAGATTGTCGCCTTGCCTGCACCGTTCAACCAAATCCTGTTCTTCCATACTTGCCGTTACACGCATTTACATTCCCATAAATCCAAGGAATGCAAAAATACTGCATCACACGAAGAAACTTTTCCCTTTTGGCTTCTTTAACAAATAAAGATGCAGTACTTCCCGCGAAGACGGATTTAAGGAAGTAAAGTTTATGATTAACTGAAACCGAACAATGGAGAGAAAAACAAGAAACATTCTCATAACCTTGGCTGCCTTGCTGGCCGTTGCCTTCCTGCACTCTTGCATGGAGGAAGAGACAGAGTATGCACAGCTGACCATCGGAACCATACGGGTCATTGAAGGACCGGAGTACTACTTCGAGATAGACAACGGAAGCACCATGTATCCGGGCGACACGACCAACATCCACAACTATACGCCGGAAGAAGGGCAAAGGGCTTTCGTCCATTTCGACCTGCTGGACGAGAAAGTCCCCGGATATGACTACAATGCCATTGTCTACCGCATTGAGAACATCCTGACAAAAGACATCTACTTCATGCCGCCCGAAAAGAATGACAGCATAGGAGATGACCCTGTCAACATCACAGACGTATGGTTCACAGGAGACTATATCAACATCCAGTATCAGCTGTATTTCGACAAAAGCTCCGACGTGAAACATACCCTCAGCCTGGTGGTGAACGAAGAGACAACCGCTTCCGGCTCAGACACCTCCACAGATTACCTTCCGCTGGAGTTCCGGCACAATGCCCACCACGAGCCGCAAACCGACCACGGCGCGGGACTGGTCTCTTTCAAGATTGACAACATTCTCCCCCTGATGCAAGGGAAAAAAGGAGTGCGCATCCGCGTCAGAACACTCTACGACGGCGTGCAATACAAAGAAACCCTCTTCCGACAGCCCCGAATATAAGCGACCCTAAATATTTTTGCAACCTACACCTTAATGTTTGTATATGAGAATCGGAACAATTGCCTCAAAAGCAGTTGCTCCGATTTGTTTTTTCTATTTA
>CALUOU010000019.1 GCA_944322335.1 uncultured Bacteroides sp. | reverse complement strand
CTTACTTGCCAAAGTATCCTTGCTTACTTGACCATTTATCCAAGGATACTTTTTTATGAATGTCCGCATTCAGCCAATACATGCCTTCTAAAAACGAAGATATACTGCATCTGCAGTTGAAGTACTACTGCAGATGCCAACGAAGATATGTAAGCGTCCAATTCTGACGTTCCCGCTGCTTTAAAGGCGGAACGTCTAAAATAAGATTAAAATTCGGTTGATATTTATAATTTGTTTACACTTATGCCGAACCGTCTTTTCCCGCTCAATCCTGACCGTACTCTGCAGTTCCGCAATCTTTCCGTCTTCAACCTTAAGCTCCCTCAGCAGATCATGTAATTGCCTGGACATGGTCGATGTCTCCTCGCTGCTCTTACGGAGCAGTCTGGTGAGTTCGGAAAGCTTGTCCGTCAGAGTGCGGACACTTGAGCTACGTCAGCTTTTGACACATGCACTATTTTCGTTTGCAAACACCGTCTTCGACACCCTTCTCAGCATCTTCAGAAAGTCCATCAATGCAAATCCTGCAAGAAAGGCTATGACCAGATAAGTGTTCAGGTCTTTCGCTGTGAAAAGATTGGAGAAAAGAGATGTCCTTACAGCTGCCAGCAGGAATGCGGCGATAGGGACTCCCATCAACGGACGGTAAACATACCAAGGCCACCATTTGGCCATGTCCTGACCATCTTTATAGCACTCCCAACCGATATAGTCGAACAGGGTTCTTGCCGCACAGCCCAGCTCTACGAAACAGAGGGTCAGCCACAACAGATAGAAAAAATTTTCTGACCGGGTATTTGACTTATAAGCCAACCGATTGATGGCCCGCACGTATTCGGCATGCACTGCGGTGGTATCGCTGACCAATCGGCTAAGCACAGTCACATCATCGTGGTCAAGAGATTTGTTGGTGGCCACCATTGTGTCGTTGCAGATGAACCAGACGGGAGTGTCCATACTTTGGCTAAAACGGCCTAACCGACAAGATTCACTGATCCAGCTTGTCTCTATCACTTTGTCATAAAGCGTGTGCATAAAGAATATCGGCAACACACAAAAAAGCAAAGTGTAGCACAGCACAACTATTTTTAACTTTGAAATCTTCATATACCGTCCCTGATGTTGCCCTTCGCATCCCCTGGCTGCATAAAGAGGCGTATCCGTTTGTAAGCATAAGGAAGGAATTGTTCGATAGGCATCCGTTCCGCACCGTTGGGCAGTTTCTGACTGCCATAAGGCAGCAATCTGCAATAGCGTAGCACGGCATAGAAGTCCACACGCTGCCTGTCGTCCACGCCGTATAGCCGAAACAACCGATTTACAAAGTCTGTCTCCTGCTCATGGGCGATGAGATGGCCTAATCCGAACAACGGATCGCCGGCTATCAGCCCTTCAAAGTCAATGAAGCCGACAAGTGTGCCATCTGGCTTCACTATGATGTTATCCGTACTGAGGTCACCCCATACCAAGGAAGGTGCTATCGTGGGAAGCCTCTTCGCATAAGCGGACAAGCCGCGGCATAACTGTATTTTCTCCTTATTCCCCTGTGTCTTGAAAACAGTCGCTGCTCCTGCTATGGCTTCTGAGAGAAAATCATTCCAAGAAGTATGTGCATAGGTTTGATATCCTGTCACTTGGCCGAAACCTGTCTCCAGAATGCCGGATATTTTCTTATAATGAATTACAATATCCCGGCAAAGCGTTTCCTTGACAGCGTCTGACAGGGTCTCATAGACTTCAGACAAGGTATATCCCTCAAGCATCTCGTAAACAAGCATGGCCTGACCATCTTTCTTGAACTGACAGGTTTTCGGGACTTTGGCATGAAAAGACTCGAACAGTTTCAGATAACGGTATTCCATTTCTGCCAGCCATTCTCTGCCCGGCGGGTAACAACGGGCTATGTAACGCTGTCCGCCTTGAGAGAACATAAACTTATCTGTCATCACCCCTCGTTGCACAAAAGACATTTCTTCGGGCTTATAACCTATGACAGACAGCTCTCTTCGAATATCAGATGCGTGGGTAAACATACCGCTAAATGATAAATTAATGGGGATAGACCGCTGATGACACAGATGGTGCAGTTTCATCGGTTTGTTAAAACCTGTGTGCTTCTGTTATATCTGTATCTTCTGTGATCCATTTATTGCTTATCTCCCTATTTTCAGCAGGCGTGACATATGTGGGGAAAGCATCGGCTTAAAGAAGTATTTTTCAAAAGCGGCGATGTCTTTCGAATATCTCCATGAATTGTCAAGCACCCATCGTTCCGTCTGCCCGTCAAAATGAAAGTCCAATTTATGCTGATAGTGGAGTAACCGGAACCAGAACACGGAAACAGCGGAAAGAGGAACGGACGGGGATACCGGCTTTTCAGGAAAATCCAATCGGACGGCTCTCAGTATCTTGTTGCGAATATCTTCCGTTCCACCGACCGGATCGTAAAAATCTCCGGTCTTCAAGTTGTAGCCCAAAGCGTTTGCCGTAAAGTCGAAATTGGATAAAAGGGTATAAATGTCTGTCACTGGCTTTTCCGAAACGATGAAATTATAGAAAGGGATAATATCCGCATAATATTCATCCATACCTTCCGGATAGAAGCGAGGAGAGCCATAAGGGCCATAGTCCAAACGTCCGTATTGTGCCAGATAACACAGCAATGCATCCAATTCAGTACGGTTGCAGTGTACAAAAACGTCCAAGTCTTTGCCCTGCGCACAGCCCATCAGGTAATCTCTTATGCAACCTCCGCACAGGTATATTTCTGAAAGTGCCGGATAGGAACTGAAAAGACGAGCAAGTGTCCGAATCTGACTCATTTCCTGCTTTTCTGATGGCTTGTAAACACTCAATTGTAAGGGCCTCATCCTTATACCGGGTGAAGAGCCGCTCAAAATCTTTCACTGCTGTACATCTTCTTTCCTTTTTATGATTACAGCGCGAAGATAGGCACTCAAACTAAGATTCGCAATACGTCTGTTTTGGACGCTTACCAGCCTTTCTTTAGTTTCCACTTTTAGACTCCGCCAATTTAAGTATCAGCTTGTATATTCCCGTGGATGGATTCTCAAATTCTTTCAGGCGCATGGCTCTTTCCATGGCTATCCCGGTATTGTCTTTCAAAAAAAACCTTTGGGTATCGGAAAAAGCCGCCTTGTTGTAACTCTTCCAAACAACCGCGCTGTTTTTCAACTCCTTGATGACAGAGTCTGCGTTAATCGCAGATTTATGGTCTTTTGCGTGTAGCAAAAGCCAAAACTCAAAGCATGGGTTGCTCAACAACAGTCCGGCCTTGCATTCCCGCAATCTTGCGTTGACGGCTTCCACATCCATGTCATACATCAGATATGCCTGCACGTTGTCATGCGGAGAAATCTTAAGCTCACGTATCCTGCTCTCGACAAGAGACGGCGTTATCTTGTTCCCCTCTACACGGGATATGACCCTTATGGGCGACTTGTACCATTTTCTAAGCAACGCCACATAATTCTCCTCGGTCTCTCCCTCGCAGATGACGAGGATGACTTTCCGCATTTGCCGTGGCAAGGTTTTTTCTCTCTTGCTCCCCATAATCACCCCTCCAATATTTGCTTGATGCTCTCGACAGAGGAATCGACATAAGGCACAGCGTCAAAACGGCCTTGTATGTATCCTTTCTCCGCATCCATGTTTTCACGGAAATCCTTGAAGTCATACAAGGAATAGACGTTGGTAGCCCCTTGTTCCGACTTGTTCACAAACACAATCTGGTCGCGCCTCAGTCTTTTCACGTCTATCAGGTTCGTGTTGTGTGAGGTGAACAACAACTGGCTGCTTTGTGATGCATGTATCAGGTCAAGTATGAAATCGGCCAAACGGGTGTGAAGCCCCATGTCAAACTCATCCATCATGATGCTCTTCTTGTTCTTGACCACATCAAGCAGACGGATAAGGATCTGGAACAATTTCCTCGTACCATTGGATTCTTCCATGTCCAAGTCAAACATTACGTCGCTTTGGTTGCGATGCACCGTCTTGAAACGGAGTATATCCACCATTTTGAAAGACAATTCCGTTTGGCAGGGCATTGGAAGGACGGGAGCCGGTATTTGCTCTTTACGTACCTCGATGTCCGTTATGTCCGTGTCACATATCTCAAGCACTTTGAGGATTACCCTCTTGTACGTTTTGAAGCTGTCAAGCACTATCAAATCATTCACATTTACAAGCCCCAGCAAGAACTGGTTCATGAAATACCTGTAGAGCTTTTGGGGTAAATCCCTGTTCATGGAACTGGCGCGGCTTAGGAAGAGGTTCTTGTCACTTGTGTTGAGTGCGACATCCATCGGCTTGGTTATGGTGCCGGTGCCAAAACTGTACTTCCCGTCAGCCTCACGCACAAATACTTTCGCGCGTCTGCCCACAGGATAGTGGTACAGGCTCTCACGCACAATCCTCTCACGTGTAAGCTCAAAGGAATATTCATACTCAACGTTCTCGCAAACAAAGTCAATAAGAAACTTGCTGGGCTTGTCCCCAAATCCGTCGAACTTAAACGGCTCGAAATTGAAGGTCACACCCTCGTTATGCAAATGCGACTCAAGAATCGATTGGCAGCAGAACGTGATGGCTTTCAGTATGTTCGACTTGCCCGATGCGTTCGGTCCAAAAAGGCCGATGGTTTTAAGCACAGGCACTCCATTCCAATCCATGACATTGTAAGACAATTCCTTGGCAAGCATTGTATTGATGTTTGCCGCCCTGAAATCAACTCTTACCCTGTCCTTGATGGAAAAGAAATTCTCCAATTCGATTTTAAGTATCATCTTACGGTTGATTTTGTAGTTTTTCTGCAAAAATAGGCATTAGATTTGAGATATTGATAAATAAGGAGTGTTTTTCTATTCTAAATCCGTCTTTTTAACTTTTATAGTAAGCACTCAATTTTGGGCATATTCCTTTCAAAGGACACCATAACGGTGTCCTTTTCTTAAAACGTTAAATTTCAAGTCTGTCTTTTAACAGTTGGAGAGTTGTAGCCCGATGTTTTTAGGCGTGAGACTTGCAAAATCCCTACATCCTTCAACTACTTTAACAAAGAATTTGCCAAGGTATTCCCATACAGACTTTCCCCGCAGCTTGACCGTGGCTACGGAGCCTTCATTCCTTATTGGTCAGCTTGTCGATTCCCTTTATGCTCTCACCTATGGCAATAAGTAACATGCAAGTACTTTCCAGACGTTCCATACCTACCGGAGTCAAGTAATAATAATGGTAAGAATCAACAGCCTCGGAATTACGAATGATTCGCTCTAATGTTTGTTCAACTTTCCGTAAAAGATGTAAGACATGCTCCGTTTTACACATAGATGCCCTCCTTTAAAATGTCTTGTTTTAATAAAGCGTCCATATTCTGACGAAAACGGACTATATCAACATCACAGCCGAACAACTGGCGCAATTCTTCTTTGATATGAACCAAACTGAACAAATTAGGAGTTTTCAAGTCAACACAAATATCTACATCACTGTTTTCGGTTTGTTCGCCACGGGCTACCGAACCAAAAATGCCGATACGCACTATGCCATAGTGCATGCCACGGCTTTCTTTATAGTCTTTCAACAGTTGTAAATATCCTCGTGTCGTTTTCATATCATTGTCTTTTAGGATACTACAAAGATACTAAATCTTTTCTATGCGAGAAAATTTCTTGTGAATTTATTCTTATGTTATTTCGGTCATCAATCTACAGCGTATTTCGAAGGCATGTAAGCGTCCAATTCTGGCGCGCCCCCTGTTTTCCAAGCGGAACGTCAGAAATCAGATTAAAAATTCGGTTGATAGTTATAATTTGTCAGCACTTATGCCGATGGTCGATAGACAGGTAGTATCATTTAAGATTTCTGATTCGCGGCAAAGGCAACCTTCTACAAATCGTCTCTCAACCCTTGCTTCCAGCCGGGGAAGGGACAGCGGTCACGGATTTCACGGAAAAGTTTCAGGCTGTAGTTCACCAAATCACGGGCAGCTTCCACTACGGCAGGCTCACCCATGATTTCAATCAATGACCTGGAAGTAGGAATGTCAATCATCTTGCGGATACCCATCTCGCCGCCAGTCAATGCCACCAGGCTGTAACCGGATTTACAGGTCAACAAGTCTACCACTTGCGGACAGGGCTTTTCGAGCATCCGCAAGAGCTTGTCTATATCTGCATGGTTGGTGACACGTTTGAAAAACGTACCCCAATCGGCAAAAAGCATCACTTTGTCTTTTTCCACAAACATAAAGTTTACTATTCCGTAAAAGCCGTTTCCTGCCTTAAATATATATTCGGCATAGTCTTTACGGACTACAAATGTCATCACTTCACCTGCCATAAATGTGCCTCCGGCAGTTGTCTGTATAAAAGTACGCATAAACTATCTAATGTGGATTTGGAATATATGAAGAACATCAGGCATTTTCAGGTGTTTCAAATATCTCTTTAGGCAGCGGATATGGTCCGTCTTCTTGCTGAAGCAGTTTTTTGGCAAGCTCGCAATCTTCCGCACTCAACTCTCCGCGCACATGCACAAAATGGCCATCTACGGGAAAGCCCAAACGGCGGTCGTCTATCGCCACGTAAGAGGTGACCTCGGGATGTTGGTCAAGATAGTCACGTATCTCGGAAGCACGGGAATCAAAATACTGGCCTTCGGGACTGATGGACCTGAAATACTTTTCCGCTTGTTTTTGCCGGGGAAAATCCCGCTTGGTGTAACTGTCGCCCACCGAAACGTAGCAACAGGCATCCACCAAACCGTAGTAGTACTTGTCAAGACCATATACAGACAAGAACATCCTTACCGCATATTCCCCTTCATCGCGCCAATCGGAAGAAATCACAATCTTGGCATCACTCTTCTCCAAGATATCGGTAAGGTAAGCCACTGCCGACTTTGACCAATCGAAATAGACGGCTGCCAAATTATACCTGCGGATATTCTGGGAATAAGGCGCACCGTGGGGGCCTTGCTCGGCTGTAACATACGCATAGTACTCATAGTCGGGATTTTTGGCTTCGAGCTGACGAGCGACATCTTCTATTTCATTAATATGCTCAAAACGGTTTTGACTCCATGTAGGTTGGAGCACACCGTCTATATCTAAAAACACAATTCTCATAACCAGTGATATTTATCTTTTTATTACACCTCTATTGTTTTTATATGAAGATACCTTACATTAGGAAACGGCTTCCACCACCCATTTCTCCACCGTCCTCGTTTCCGAAGAGAAGTTCACGCCGATCAGGTAAAGCTTGCGCTTGTCCGTCTGGAAGGGGCGGGCATAGTTGTTCTCCTTGATTTGACAGAGAGCTTCCTCGGCGGTCTTGTCCAGCTTCAGCTCGATGATATAAATGTAGTCTTCCGTTTGGATAGTGATGTCTATGCGGCCTTGGCCGGTTGCCTGTTCCACCTGCACGTTGAATCCTAAAAGCTGAAAGATCAGGTAGAACGTATTTTGAAAGTATTTCTCGGCATCACCCGCTATGCGGTAATCACGCCCCGCCAGCATGGTCTGCATCAGCAACAGGAAATCTTCAGGCCTGCCTTCGTTCACTGCCACCACAAAGTCGCTGAGGAAACTTGCCTTGTCATCATCGCCTATCGGCGTGTAATAAGGAAGCAGGAAGTTAAGGAAGCCCCGCTCCACCTCCTCGTTGGGGAAACCAAGTGTGTAGATGCGCATGTTGCGGTCGTAATCCTTGATGGTGAGATAGCCGCTTTGGTAAAGCACGGGGATGGGATTCGATGCGGACGTGGCCGGGGCGGTGAGCATATCGGACATGACCTTCTTCCCTTCCAGATCTCCTAATTTGTAGTTTTTGGACTGCAGCAGCTTCACCAAAAACGTAGGCGTGCCCGTGGCAAACCAATAGTCGTTGAATATGCCTTTGGCAAACGTATTGAGCAGGCTGAACGGGTTGTAGATACCCACACTGTTCTCGCGGAAATGGTAACCGTCATATTGTTTGCGCAGCCGTTCGCATGCCTCTTCAAAGGTCATGCCGTTAGCATCGGCAAGCTCACGGATGGAACTGTCGAAATAAGTATGCAGTTCTTCCTCGGAGACGCCGCAGATGTCGACATACCTCGGATCCATGGAAATATCGTCCGGATTGTTCAGGTCGCTGAAGATGCTCACGTGGCTGAACTTGCTCACGCCTGTGATGAAGCCGAAACGGATGCAGGCATCCATTGTTTTAAGCACGGAGAAGAAGGCTTTGAGCGTGTTGCGGTACGCCTCGTGCAGCGGTTTGTTGTCGATGGTGGCAAGAAGCGGCTTGTCGTATTCGTCCACCAACACTACCACTTGTTTGCCTGTCTGCTCGTAAGCACGGCGGATGATACCCTTGAAACGCAGCTCAGCGCTCACCTCAGTCGGGCTGGTACCGTAAACCTGTTCCCATTGGGCAAGCGAGTCATTCAGGAAGTCATCCAAATCTGCCTCCTTGTCGTACTTGCCGGTATTCAAGTCCAAATGAAGTACGGGATACGTCTCCCACTCCGTTTCCAGCTGCTCGATGGCCAGTCCATTGAACAGCTCTTTCCGCCCCAAGAAGTAAGCCTCCATGGTGGAGACAAGCAGGGACTTGCCGAACCGACGCGGACGGCTGAGGAAATAGGTCTTCCCCATCAACGCCATCCGGTAGACATAAGCGGTCTTGTCAACGTAGACGAATCCCCTCTCGCGGATGTCGGGGAAGCTCTGTATTCCTATGGGATATTTCATCATGGCTCTGTAAGTTTTTAGTTCGTTGCCTACAAAGTTAATGATAAATCTTCATCCGGCAAAGAAAAAATGAAAACCTTGCCAATCCGCCGGTTCCCATCAGACCAGCTCGCTTATCTTCACCCCTTCCACCAGGCTCTCCCAAGAATGCCTTGCGGCTGTCAAGGTCAAAGGGAAAGAAAGGCCGGCCATCTCCCCCGCCTTCTTCAGGTTGCGGTTGATGGTGTGGATGGCCGCGTCGTGCTGCCGCCATTGTTCCTTCGGGTTTTCCGCCGTGACAATCGGGAAAAGGTAGGGAGTGCCGGGCCGGGCGTATTTGTCCACGATTTCCTGCAAGTATGCGTTCCAGCGGACGGTCTCTTCTTTTTCAGTCACTTTCGACACATAGATCAGTCTGTCGCCTCTGATGTTGTCCTTCGTCAGGTAAAACAAGTCCCTGCCGGTCATGCCTTTGGCGAATACGGCGAAGAGGAAGAGGTCGCGGGCAAAAGCAACGGCGGGGCGAAGTCCGCTTACGTCCAGATAGCGCAGCCGGATCACTTCCTTGGGGGTCAGCCTGTTCCGGTCTTTCTTTGCATGGTAGCTTACGTCCACGCCTTGGAACGGATGACGCTCACAGACCACACCATCGGCCACCGCCAGCTGGTACACCCGTTTCAGGTTGCGGATATAGAGCGCGATGGAGTTTCTGCCTAATTCCTGATTTCTCAGCCAAGTGTGGTAGTTGCGGATCAGCAGCGAGTCGAAGTCCTTGAAGGGTATCTCGTTCTTGCCCAGAAAGGCGATGAACTTCCTGAGATACATGTTCAGCTTGTTGGCCGCATCATACCTGCCTTCGTTCTCCATAAGCCCAATGCAAGTGCGTGTGTAGGCGATAAAATCGGTCTTTTCATCCGCAAGCAAAGAAAGAGCCGCTGTCCGTATGTTCTCTTGTCCGTTATCCACTTTTTACTGCTGTTATCTTAGGGTCAAACACAAATGGGCTGCCAATAAGCCATCTGGCCATTATCATACATGCAGCCATACAGTGCGGAGGTATCTGCGCCATATGGCCAAATGGTTGGTGGCATTGATTTCCTTGCAGATATGGACGCAGGTGCGGATCAGAGTCTCTGCTCCTTGCTCAGGATCGGAAGCCGTGATTGCCATGACGTTCAGGGAGTATTCGCCAATTTGGAACTCCTGTACAGCCTTTACCGCTGAATCGTTATTGGCCAATACTTTGTATAAGGCAGGAGCATAGTTGCGGAATGATCCGATAAGTTTTTCTTGCTCCGTTTTTGCAGTTTCATTGCGGACGGCTGACACGGTGCCGCTTACCAGCTTCTCGTTGGCTTTTCCTGCCGTCAGGAAATATTCGCCAAGGAAATCATTCCAGTTGGCAAAAAGGATGTATCCGTCCCCTGTTGTGTCTTTCCTCATGCCGATATGGGCGTAATACGTGGTAGTGACAGTTCCGCTTTCCCCTTTGGTGGGATAATACACTTCTTCCGTGATGTCTACCTTGCGGATGATTTCGGTAAAATCCTTATGCGGAAGCATCGCCTCCTCCTTGTCTTTGGCTATCGCCAAGTCCGAAGCCGGGGTGAGAAACGGACGAAGAGTAAGCATGCTCCAGTTTTGCCTCACATATCCCGGATTGTCGCGTTCGTAACGCGCGAGATTAAGGACGAGTTCCGCTTCCTTGCCGCTCATTTGCGCTAAACGCATACTCAAAGCGGCCTCACCTCTTTTATAAAGATCCTTGCAAAGAGAAACCAGCGAAGGCTTGAGGACCAGGTAGTCTATGATGTCGTACAGCATGGGAAGCGACCGCTCGCCGTAGCCACAACCCTGCAACAGACCGATGATGCAGTCAGCACCACGGGCTTTCTCCGTACCGATGGAGAGACGGTCTCCCTCGGCATTGTGCAGACGGACGACATGCAGGTCGTAGACGTTGGGGTAAGAAACGGTCAGGAAGCTGCCCGGCATCATGCCTTGCACCCGGAACACCAACCCTTTTTTGCGGTTCAGGCGGCAAACATAACCTTTACAGCCCGCCAATGGGCCGTCGATCACACGCACTATCTCGTTGGCCTGATTGTCCTCATGGGGATTGAAAGCGTAGTCCGTATAGGGACGTTCCAGCACCACGACCTTTTCGGCATAGTTCTCGTTAAAGTCCTTGAACGCCCGCATTTGGTCTTCGGGGATGACACAAGGCTTTCCCTTCTCTTCGGACGTCTGCTTGCGGCTGTAACGCAGGAAAGCATTAGGGCAGTTATCGCGCAGGAAATCGGCCAGCGCACCCAGCGTGGCAAGCACGAACACATAGCCATCAAAAAGCGGCACCTTCCGTTCATCACCACCCAGCCGCACGTTGACCGTGGTATGGGTGGGGCAATAGGCTTCCAGCACATTCTTAATATCCCCCTTCTTTTGCTCGATGAGAGCACACAATTCCCGCTCATGTCCGGGCTGGGTGCGCACAAGATACCAATGGTAATCTACGCGGTTGAGTTTGTCGGGCATGATATTTGAGTTTTTGAGATGACAAGTTGACGAAGGTTTCAGATACCATCAGCAAAGTTGTTCAGAGCCTTGCCAACTGATGCCTTGTTAACTGATTCTGAAAAGCACGCTTCTCACGTTACCCTCATGGCAGTCGCATGACGGCTAACTATACCTCTCCGAACTTGAATTATTACGCTTTATTAACTTATCCACCAAGTCTTTTAGGCGTTGTTCACAACATTCTTTAGGTCTAACAGCAGCATTCCGGAATAAAACTCAGCAACAATGGTCTGCCGTTGTTATGTGACGGGAAAAGCAAAGCGAAGTCCGCTTTGAATGAGATGCTTCCATATCACAAGTGTTTAATATTCAACCAATTAAGTCTTTTCAAATTCGCCGCTTTACATTCGTTTTATATTATGAAGCGTCGAATTTTCTGCAAATGTAATAAAAAGATTTAATACAGAGGCACTTCTCTCTTAAAAATTTCAGGACTACTGATTCTTTTTCCCAAAAAAAACGGCATTTGTTCGACTAAATCCGAAAGAATACATTTACTAAGTGTTGATATTCAACGAGTTGCCATTTCATTGCCGCTTCATAATATACAGCGGCAAAATTCGCAGAACATCTCCCCAATGTCTTGTTAGTAAAAAAAGATGTCAGACAAATACCAATTGGCTTTTGCCGTAATTTCCGTGTCCCATTTCCGCCTATATTCCCCAAGGCCATTCCATAAGATACCACCCGGCAAAAAGCAGGATCCATGCAGCAAAGATACAAACCGAGAAACGCCATGTCAGTCGCCAGAGTGTGCCGAAAGTAGCCGATGGAACGTACTGCTGTATGCAGGCCAACGCCAGCGGCAGATAAAGCATAAAGGGAGTGGCCACATTGGTGGCGCTGTCTCCGATGCGGAACGCGCACTGCACGGCCTCTGGAGCGATACCGGCATCAGCCAGAACAGGCACGAATATAAAGGCCATGAAAGTCCACTTGGATGTGGCAGAGACCATGAGCAAATTGACCACAGCCGTAAAGACGATGAAAAGAAGGAGGGAGCCAAGACGGCCGACCGGCACCGACAGAAGAAGGTCCGCACCGGCTACAGCCAGACAGGTATCCAGCCTGGAATAGCGCAAGCAGGCTAACATTTGGGCGGCAAAAAAGGCCATGACAAGGTAACCGCCAAGGAACCGGGCTGGCTGCTCCAGTCCGCTGACGAGATCGGCATCGGTGCGATAACGTCCCGAGACGAAACCATAGGCTCCGCCCATCAGGCCAATGCCGAGAGAAAGAAGAAAGAGAATGCCTTCGATGAAAGGAGAATGGGTCAATCCGCCACTCACACTGCGCAAAATGCCATGAGCGGAGAATGTCAGCCAAGCCGTCAGACCTGCATAAATGCCTCCCGTAACAAAAGCTACGGTCAATGCCCGCCGCTCACGGCTGGAAAGCTGCTTGCGAGTCATCCCCTCATGACGGCCTGTCCAACTGCCGAGCGAAGGCAGAAGGCAAAGACGGGAAAGGAAAAAGACCACCGCGCCCAACAGAAGGGCGGAAGCAGCGAAAAAAAGGTAATTGCAAAGAGGACTGATGGTCTCGGCCGTCAGTCCGGCTGTATCAGCCGCCTCCTGAGTGACGGATGCCAATTGTGCGTCAAGAGTGGTAAGAACCACATTGGCACTGTAGCCGCATCCCACGGAGACATAGGCCACCACCACGCCTGCCACAGGATGAAGCCCGGCAAAAAGGAAAAGGGTGGCTGCCGCCGGCAAAAGAAATACGTAACCCGCGTCACCTGCCACATTGGAAAGAAGCCCAAGGATGATGACACTTCCCAAAGCACCGTCCGGATGAAGCCCACGCCGGGAAAGCAGACGGATGCAGGCTTCGGCGAAACCCGCATGCTGCGCCACTCCAATGCCGAACATGGCTACAAGAACCTGACCCAGCGGAGCGAATCCAGTGAAATTGCTGACGATGTTGCGCAAAGCCCACCGAATGCCTTCCGGACTGAGCAGGCTTTGCACATGGATCTCCTCCTTCGTGCCAGGCACCCACACCCTCAGGCCGTAGACATCGCATATCCACGAGCCAAACGCTACTGCCAAGGTGAGGGCGAAAAACATTGTGGCCGGGTGAGGCATAGCTCCCCAAGAAGGCTTACTCATCGTCTGGCTCCAGATTATCAATGTCAAGTATCCTCAGCTCCAAAGCGCGAACCGCCAGACGGGTGGCATTGACCCCCACCCGTTCTCCTTTAGGAAACAGCCGCTGGATGAGGTCGTTCTGCCGTTTCTCCAGCGATTTGACTCCAAAAGGCATTCCCCTGAGGGAAGCTATCATATCCTTGGTATAGCCCAGCGCAAGATGGCGGAGAAAACGTTCGTCATACTCATCTATATCATAGTTGATGAAAGCCTCCTGCCGCTTCGAGTCGTTGCAGACAGAGCGTTTGAACCGCTCCACTATGCGTTCGAGAATGGGGAAATTGAAAACCAGCCTTTTCCCGCTCATAACCGCTTCCACATCGGTGTTTGTGAGCAATTCGCCTGTCTTAAGAATAATGCCGTCGGCACCTGCGTCAAGAACGTCTACCCACAGGCGTTCGTTTTGCGTTTCACCTGTGAATATGAGCACGTGCGTGCCAGGGTATCGCTTGCACAACTGGCGGCATATGTCAACACCAACCGTGGTGGATCCCCCCAAGCCTAAGTCGAGAAGAACAAGGTCGGGACGCTTCTCCTCCATGAGCGGCCAAAACGCCTGCTCGGTCATGGCTGTGCCCACCACCTCGGCATTCGGGATTTCATGACGGAAGATCTCCTCTGTTCCCTTCAATTCCAGTTTGACATCTTCAACGATGATCACTTTAAATTTCTGATTGTCCATGCTATGCGTATGTTTTTTTAATGATTCTTATTTCGATGGCTCTCCTATCTCCCCTTCCCCATCCGGCGGCCTTACCGCACGAGGAAGGGTGAAAAAGACCGTGTATCCGCCTGCCGGTTCCGCCAAGGCATTGATGCGGCAACCGCGCCGTCCGCTATATTCATCGTGCTCGCGGATGACCTGCTTGCACAAGAGAAACTCAGTGCCCCTGAGCCTTCCTCTGGCATCAACAGCCATCCTTGACAAGTCCGGATAGAAAAGGCGGTCCAGCTTATCTTGTCCGGGACTGCGGCGCGTGTCGGTAAACAGAAAGCGTACCCACTCCTCTTCCATTCTGGCTTCCAGCCGCAGCTTCCCAGGAAGGGAAACGGACAAAGCCTCGTCAATGAGACATTCCAAAAGGAAGCGCAAGAGCGAAAAGTCACCTAAGACAAAGCCCGCCGCCTCTTTCACTTCCAACCGGACACTCCCGTCCGTTCCTTTCGAGACTTTGCGGAAATATCTGGCCGCCGCCTGCATCAGACGTCCCACAGGAATGGCTGTGCGCCTGAAAGTGACATCCTCCAGCTGACGACCCGCACATTGGCTCAATATGGTATAAATACCTTTATAGTAATCTATCAGCTCACTGATTGCAGTCACGGTCTCCGTCTCCTCCTGCTCATTGAGCTTGCCAGAGCGCAGGCGGGCTATGAGAAGCTTGATCTTGTTCGGATAATAAACGGTCTCATGCTTGATCGTGGAAAGGCAATTGTCAAGCACTTGGTTCTGCACGTGAAGCACGCTGTCTTCCCAAGAGGCTCGTTGCGCCTCATCTTTGGCCGTTTCAATATCCTGGTACTGCCCTACCAGCCGCACCACTGACTGGAAAACAACCACTGCCACATAACGCGCCACCAGTTCAAGCAGCAGACGATCGGCCGGCTGTTCCGCCCCCTCCCTGCGCTTGAGGCAGAAGACACCTACACAGCGGCTCTCTCCGCCCGCTTCCAGCAGCAACGGAAAACACTGGCAATCCGCTTCCGTAAAACAAGCGCGGCTGGAGAAGCAACGCTCCATCAATACCTGTACCTCTCCGTCGTCTTCCGAATCTCCAGCAGGAGCTGAGGCATACTCCAAGCGATGAGCCGTCTCATTAAATACAGCCAGACAAAAGCGTTCAGTGCTGACCAGCCCGTCAATGGCATCGAAAGCCTCATCCACCATCTGCTGAGGTATCTTTTGCCAGACGTTCTCTTCCTGCTTGAGCATCTGTTCGGCATCAGCCACAGGCAGAAGCGAAGCGGAAAAGATGCGGCTGTTGACTTCAAACACCTGTTCCAGCTTCCAGCGGTTCACCAGCCGCTTGCGGAAATAGAGGAAGTAGCAGCCCAGAAGCAGAAAAAGGAAAAGCCCGATAGCCAAAAGCATTCCCACAAGTTTGTTCGTGGTGGAGCGTTCCAGCTGACGGCAATATTCCTCCAAGGATTGGTCTTCTCCCAGAAGTTTGTAAAGGGCTGTATAGGCAGTGTTGTTATAGTCGTAGTCTTGCCATTGCTTCAAGGCCAGAAAAGCCACAGCCGCCTCATTGCGTATGTCGAGAATGACGTGGAAATCGGAATAAAAGTATTCGTTCCACCATGCCAGCTCCGCCGGCTCGCCTTGTCCGGTAAGGGTCATCAGACGGGACGGAGAGGCGGCAAAACGGGCATAATGGGCATTCAAGCAAGTCATGGCAGAGTCAATATACACCAATGCCCAGGCATAGTCACCGTCTACGTTGCAATAGTAAGCGGCATTGGCATAGTCGGAGGCCGAATCGAGCAACTGTTCATAGCCTGGCTGTTCCCACACGTTCAGGCTGTCTGGAGCGATGGAAGCCTGTGAAATGTCCGGACGGGAAGCACACGATGCCGCCGCCAGCAAACCCACGAGGAAGGAAAGGCCCAGCGCGGTCTTGCGTATTCCCTGCGGTAACCGGAAAAAAAAACGGCTTCCCTTGCCTAAGGCACTGTCCACACCAAACAGGCATACACGGAAAAGAGGGTTGGTCTTCCGGTATTTCTCAATGATGCCCCGGCAGTTCATCAAGCCGAACCCGCTCCCCTTGCGCTGACGGAGCACTTCGGGCTGGCTGGTGTCTTTCATGCCGATAAGACGGGAATCATACACCTTTTCTCCCACAATATGCGCCACGTCTCCGGCAGACAGGCCGGGACCGTTATCTTCCACAGACACTTCCACATAGTCTTCTCCCGCTTGGGCATAGATGCGGACAGTACCGCCCGGCTGCGTATATTTGCGCGCGTTCTCTGCCAAGGTGTTGATCATGAAGAGGGTCAAAGCCCGGTCGGCCTTCACGCAGGCGGCTGTCGGTTCCACGGTCAGATGCTGGTGCTTCATTTCAAAGGCCCGGTTTCCCTTACGCAGGAGGACGAAAAGCTGTTCCAGCTCGAATGTCTCAATATTCAAGCTGAGAGAGCCTTGCCGGACTTTCACCCAAAGAGCCAGAATGTCGTTATGCTCCACAATGGCAGTCACCAGCTCATCGATGTATTCAAACTTATCCTGCTTGACCAAAGGCTGGCTCAAGCCCCCCCTCCGCAGCTTGGACACTTCGTTGACAATGCGGTCTATGTAAGGATGTATGCCGTTCACAATGGAAAGACACGCCTTCTTCACGATGTTCTTGCGTTTGCTGATGTCGATATGCTGCTCATGGATGTAGCGTTGCTCCTCCAGTTTTTTGCGCTCCACTCCCAAGGAAACGGAAGTCATGCCGTTTTCGAGCGTCCAGCGGATATAAGGATCTATCACCCGTGCCATGGCGCGTTCGTCTTTACCGGCTTTATCAGGAAGAATGAGGTGACGGTTCTCGATACGGATGTCTGGCAAAGCAAAAAGCTTGCGGATCTTAGTGCCTGCCGTTTGCCAGATGGCATCCACAATTTCCTCCTCCGTCTCAGCCTCGGCGGGAATGGAAGCGGTAATCAACTGGCAAATATCAAGCATCTCTTGCATCCGCTCCAAATGGATGCGGTTCCTTTTTTTCGATCTTCGGTTGAAAATCCAGAAAAAGAAGCTCACCGCTACAATTCCACAAACCACCATGCCCAGAAGAAGGTTCAGCTGACGGGCCTCCCTCTCCAGTGCCGCATACCTGCTTTCCAGCTCTTTGTCCTGACGGGTGTCTTCCAGAATGTCGAGGTAGATGTTACGGTTATAATCCGAATATTCCTTCATCTCCATGCCGGCGAAAGTCACACTCAGCTGCTCCCGTATGCGGGAAATCCATTCCGGCACAGTCTTAAGCTTCTGCTCCATCCAGCTCTTTTCCGCATAAAAAGAATCACGGGAGCCATATGCCTTCATCCAGTCGGTGCTGTCACGGCAGTCGTAGTAGCGGCGATGGTGATCATTGACACATTCCAATGCCAAGGTCAAGGTGTCCAAAGCCTCCGCATATCGCCCGTGCGCATTGAGATATTTTCCGATGGACACGTACGCACCTGCTATCTGATAGAGGTCATTGTATTGCCGGAAACATTGCAAAGCCCGCTCTCCCAGCCGCATGGGGAAAAGGCTGTCCACAGGCAAGCCAAACTGACGGAGCCTATACCCTCGGTTGAGCTGGAAAAACTCATAGGCCGCTTCCGATGCCATGAGATTGGCCAGTCCCTGCATACCGTTCCCCTCAAAGTAGAGATACCCTTTGCGGGAGGCTGTGTGCCAAGCGGCATAAAGCTCGTCGAAGAAGCGCAGCCGCCGCACATCAGGCGTCTCTCCTTCACACAAGCCAGCCGAACCTTTTATATAATGGTAGTAAAGCCATTGGTTGGTGTCTGCCGCAAGCTCGTCACCAGCTTTTGCCATCCGCTCCACCTGACGGATGCATTCCAATGCTTCAGGACGTTGCTGAAGGTAATAGTAATACACCGCCGAAACGATGAAAAACTCTGAGCGGGCATAAGTGAGCCTTCTTCTCTCACGCTTGTCCACAAACAAGGCATCATCCTCCGCAATGCGCTTCATGCGGCGAATCGCACTGTTCCGACAATCATAGAATTCCTTGTTCAGAGCCGTGCGCTGGTAGATTTTCATCAGCCCAACGTCAGCGATCAATAGCTCCAGCTCACTTTTCGTCCAATGATACACCTGCCTATGAAAAGCTTCCGCCCGCTCAAAATCCATGCGCATAAAGGCGCAAAAGCCCAAGTTGTTGCATGCTTCCGCTTTTCCCGAACGATAAAGCCTGGCCGTCTCATACGCACGGCGTGCCGCCTTTTCAGACACATCCAAGTCTTTGTAACGCGAAGCATAAGCCATCTGATTGAGCGAATCCACAACATGCACCTCCCGCGTGGGAGCAGTGCCCACACAGGATACCAGCGTCATCATCCAGCCGCATAATCCGCAAATCCATATGGCTATTTTCTGTTTCATAAAGCAAAGCTACAAAATATTTCCCTATGAAAGCACAGAGATTAACAGAGATTATTGAAATCCGTCTCCGCAAACTACGCTTTGACCTGATTTGTCGGCTTAACCACAAAATTCTACAGGAAGATTTGCAGAATGTAACAGGAATTTCATACCTTTGCCAGTGAATTAAACAATCAGTTCCTATTCATAAACAAAATATGAGCGAAAAAGCACCCTTTATGGTATTCTCAGGAACAAATTCGAGATACCTTGCAGAGAAAATCTGCGCTAGCCTTGGCTGTCCTTTGGGAAACATGAACATCACCCACTTTGCCGACGGTGAGTTTGCCGTTTCCTACGAAGAATCAATCCGTGGCTCTCACGTATTTTTAGTTCAATCCACCTTTCCCAACTCCGACAACCTGATGGAGTTGCTGCTCATGATCGACGCGGCCAAACGTGCCTCCGCCAAAAGCATCGTGGCCGTTATCCCCTATTTCGGATGGGCACGCCAAGACAGAAAAGACAAACCGCGCGTGTCCATTGGCGCCAAACTGGTGGCAGACCTGCTTTCGGTTGCCGGTATTGATCGCCTGATCACCATGGATCTTCATGCCGACCAGATACAAGGGTTCTTCGACATTCCTGTGGATCACTTGTATGCTTCCGCCGTATTCTTGCCTTACATTGAGTCGTTGCATTTAGACAATCTCGTCATTGCCACTCCTGACGTGGGGGGATCCAAACGGGCCAGCACGTTCTCCAAATACTTAGGCGTTCCCTTGGTATTGTGCAACAAAACCCGCGAAAAGGCAAATGTGGTTGCCAACATGCAAATCATTGGCGATGTAAAAGGCAAGAATGTAGTGTTGATTGATGACATTGTAGATACGGCCGGAACCATTACCAAGGCTGCCAACCTAATGTTGGAGGCTGGCGCAGTTTCTGTACGTGCCATCGCGAGCCATTGTGTGATGTCCGATCCTGCCTCTTTCCGCGTACAAGAATCCGGCTTGATAGAAATCGTGTTCACTGACAGCATCCCCTATACTAAAAAATGTGCCAAGGTGAAACAGTTGAGCATTGCCGACATGTTTGCAGAGACCATCCGCCGGGTGATGAACAATGAATCGATCAGTTCGCAATACATCATCTAAGAAAAAGCTCAAGAGAATCAAAAAAAGGAGGAAAAGCCAAGTCTTTTGGTTTCCTCCTTTTCTTATTTCTTACTATCCGCACACCTCTCGTCTATGGCGGTTTGCATGAAGCCATGCGGCGCTTAATATATCAACTTGAAATCCACACACACGGGCAAGTGGTCACTATAGCCTCCCCAATAACGCATGCCGTTATAAGTGCGAAACGGCTGCACCCCTCCATACCGCTCGTCTTCAACCAGGAGGAAAGGCAACTGAACGACCTTCGCCCGTGACTCGTTGGTGGACAAAGGCGCGTCTCTCCGCAACAGATTGCCGGAAACGATCAGGTGATCGATCCATTCCCATATGCCTTTATATTTATAAGTCCCCTTATGCCTGCTTTCCGAGGCTTGCCGGCTGAGCAGATGGTAAAGGACATCCGGCAACGGCTGTTCAGCCTCCTCTAAAGGAGGATCCTCTACCCTCAAGACTTCACGGACACAACGGCTCCGGGGATCATCGTTCAAATCTCCCATAACCAGAAGCTGGGGATATTGCCGTACCCTGAACAGGCTGTCTGCCAGCCGCCTCACTACTCTTGCCGCCACAAGACGGTAAGGCTCGGAAGCCTTGGCTCCCCCAAAACGAGAAGGGAAATGGCAGACTAACACATCCAAGGTGTCGCCCGTCAGCAGCAAACCGCTCACATGCAAAATGTCACGAGTAGGCCGGCTTCTTTCCTTAGGAGGAGGCACAGACACTCCCTGGAAGGACAGCAACTTGAACAAATGTTGCCGATAGAGCAAAGCCACATCAATGCCCCGCTCGTCGGGAGACTCTGTCATGACATAACGATATCCCGCCTTGCGCAAAAGAGAATAGTGCGTCAGATCACGCATCACATGATCGTTTTCCACCTCACACAAAGCGACCAACGCCGGAAAGCTCCATTCGCCGGCTGCCACAATCGTACGAGCCACGGCATCCAGCTTCTTCCGATAGCGCCTGTAAGTCCAATACCTTCCGGAAGCTCCCCCGACGTACTCATAATCGTTTTTTAAAGTATCATGCTTGACATCAAACAGATTCTCCACATTGTAGGAGAGCACACGGAACGATAAAACATCCTTTTCCTCCTGCCCGGACACTTTCAAATGCGGGCAAGAGAAAAGGATATAAATGAAGGCTGCTATATACAATCTCACATTAGCCCTGTCTCTTTGTGGGAACGTGTTTTAAAATATCTGTCAAATGACACCAAAAACGTTCTACGCTTGGGATGTTCATCCGCTCGTCCGGTGAATGCACCCCTTGCAAGGTCGGTCCAAAAGAAACCATGTCCAGCGAAGGGTATTTGTCAAGGAAAAGGCCGCATTCCAAACCTGCATGAATAGCCTTCACTTTGGCTTCCACTCCAAAAAGGCGCTTGTAAGACTCGACAGCTATTTCCAGAATCTCCGAATGCGGGTTTGGTTTCCAGCCAGGATAGCCATCACCTGAAGACACCTGAGCACCAGCCATGTCAAACACAGTGCGCACCATGTCGGCAATGTTCTGTTTGGCGGAATTGATGGAACTGCGCTGGCTTGTCTCGATGCGGATAACGTTGCCAGGCTTCATTTTCACAGAAGCCAGATTGGTAGAAGTCTCCACCAGTCCGGGAATATCCTGGCTCATGGCAAACACACCGTGAGGAGCGGCATATAAAGCCTGCAAAAGCCGCTTGGCCGTATCCTTGTCAATGGCTTTTTTGCGAGGCGCTTCCGACTCCATAACCAACTGCAAATCAGGTTCTGTCACACTATACTCAGCCTGCACCTCTGATGCAAACACGTTCAGAGCACTTCTCAGAGCATGCTTGTCCGCTTCCGGCAAAGCCACCACAGCGTAAGCCTCGCGGGCAATGGCATTGCGTAGGTTGCCTCCTTCGATCTCACAGAGGTAAAGGTCATACTTCCTGAAAACATCGGTCAGGAAACGGTCCAGAATCTTATTGGCATTGCCGCGCCCTAAGTGAATATCACTGCCGGAATGTCCTCCTTTCAGCCCTTTCACACCTATCTTGCAACAGAAATATCCTTCCGGAACATCTGTCTCCTGATAAGTAAATTCGGCCACCGTATCCACACCGCCAGCACATCCGATAAACAGCTCACCTTCATCTTCCGAATCCAAATTCAGCAGGATATCACCTTTCAAGAATCCTTCCTTCAGGGCAAAGGCGCCTGTCAGTCCCGTTTCCTCGTCCACCGTGAACAGGCATTCGATCGGCCCGTGCTCAAGGCTTTCATCTGTCAGCACGGCCAAAGCCGTCGCCACTCCAATGCCGTTGTCTGCTCCTAAGGTCGTTCCTTTAGCCTTCATCCATTCGCCGTCAATTTCGGTTTCAATCGGATCGTTCAGAAAATCATGTGCCACATCGTTATTCTTTTCGCACACCATGTCGACGTGTGCCTGCAGCACCACAGTCTTGCAACCCTCCATGCCAGGTGTCGCAGGCTTGCTGATCAGCACATTACCGGCCTCATCCGTCAAAGTTTCCAAACGGTTCTTTTCACCAAACGCTTTCAGATAAGCAATGATTTTCTCTTCCTTCTTTGAAGGACGCGGCACTTGGCAGATTTCTTCAAAATAGCGAAACACACCAGCCGACTTCAAATTTTTAGTTTCCATGTTCTTTTATTCGTTCTTATAAGTTGATGTATTCTTATCAAAAAGGAGCTTTTTTCCAATCAGAAGAGAACAAAAAGCCCCATATTTACTAAATATAGTTAAATCAGCAGACCCTCTGACTACCCTTTCTCGTTTTTTTGATTCAAAAAGGTGCGTTTGTCCGACCAAAAGCCCTATATTTGCATCCGCAAAATTAATAGAAATGCTTGATACCATCTTGATAACACTGTTAATAGTTGCTATTTGCCTCGTTTTGTTAGGGGTGAAAGTCTTTTTCGTGAAAGGCGGACAGTTTCCCAACGGGCATGTGAGCGGCAATAAGGCATTGCGCGAGAAAGGAATCGGCTGTATCCAGTCACAAGACCGGGAAGCCCGACACCAGCCGCGCACGGCCATACCTGAACGTGCCCCCAAACAAGAGCAAAAAGAGGAAATCTGATGAATCAATTAATTCTAAAAAACTATATTTGATCAATTATGAAGAAACTAAACTATCTGATGAATGGCTTGGCAGCATTGGCAATCTGCTTCTTGTTCGCACAATGCGGCAACAATGCAAGCCAAGCCTCCTCCACTACCGCCACACCGGCCGCAGGATTGTCTGGTATGAAAATCGCTTATGTTGAAATCGACACCTTGCTTTCGCAATACAAGTTCTGTATAGACCTGAATGAAGAAATGGTGAAAAAAAGCGAGAACGTCCGGCTGACACTGAATCAGAAAGCTAAAGATCTGGACAATCAAAAACAAGAGTTCCAGACCAAATACCAGAACAATGCTTACCTGAGCCCAGAACGTGCACAACAAGAATACAACCGCATTGCCAAACTGGAGCAAGACCTGCAAAACCTGAGCAACAAACTCCAGTCTGAATTGATCAGCGAAAACGAGAAAAACAGCCTGCAACTGCGTGACTCCATCAACACCTTCCTGAAGGAATACAACAAGACAAAAGGCTATAGCCTGATCATCAGCAACACGGGCTTCGACAACCTGCTTTACGCCGACAGCTGCTACAACATTACAAAAGAGATTGTAGATGGCCTGAACGCCCGATACAAAAAATAAGATTCACTTTTTTATAATTTCATCTGAACAGGAGAGAAGGCTGACTAGCCTTTTCTCCTATTTTTATCTACAGGCTGCCCTTCCGCCTCCATGAAAAGCGGCTCAGTCAGAAAAGACGGTTGCAAGGTAGCTGGAAGAAGCAGGCTGGCCATCGGGACAAAATCCTGTCCGGGCTTTTTTCGGCAGCATAGGTTACTTGCCAAAGTATTATTGCTTCGTTGGCCAAGTATCCAATCATGCCTCGCAACCGTATTTTCCGTCTGACCCGGAAAAACCGCAGACAGGATCTTGCCCCAACTATCCAAGGATCACAAAAATAAATAGGAGATAAACATCAGACCGATGTCCATCTCCTACTCAGTTTTCAATAAAGAAGAAAAGTCTCTTATTTGAAATAGCGGTTGTAAAGACCTTCAAAGCCTTTCCCATGACGAGCCTCATCCTTGGCCATTTCGTGTACAGTGTCATGGATAGCATCCAGATTCAGAGCTTTAGCGCGAGTAGCGATGCGTTTCTTGTCTTCGCAAGCGCCGGCTTCAGCATTCATTCTCTTTTCCAAGTTGGTCTTCGTATCCCATACGCAGTCACCCAGCAGTTCTGCAAACTTAGCCGCATGCTCTGCCTCTTCCCATGCATAACGCTTGAAAGCTTCTGCCACTTCAGGATAGCCTTCACGATCAGCCTGACGGCTCATTGCCAAATACATGCCAACTTCGGTGCATTCGCCCATGAAATGATTGTTCAGATCCTTGATCATCTCATCATCGCAGCCTTTAGCAACGCCAATCACATGCTCGTCAACGAACACCAGAGGACCGCCTTCCTCAGCCTCTACAACTTCAACAAACTTGCTGGCGGGAGCTTTACACAACGGGCACTTTTCAGGAGCTGCGTCTCCTTCATATACATAACCGCAGACAGTACATCTAAACTTTTTCATTGTCTTCTGAGTTTAAAAAATGAATAATTCAGTTAGTTATCTCGTTTTCTTTTAAAAAAACTTCTTTCTCTTGGCAATCTTTACAAATCCCCTTGTAGTAAGCATGGACTTCCTGCACGCAATGCCCTTCGATTTCCTTCACCTTCCCCACACCGCCTTCCACATCGTATATCTTGCCGCAGCGCTTGCACAAAAAATGCGCATGAGGAAGAATCTCAGCATCGTAACATGTGTAGTGCTCGTCTATTGTCAGCGTCTGTATGGCTCCTTGCTCGCTCAACAATTTCAGGGCGTTATACACTGTCGTCTTCGATAGCGTAGGAATGGATGGGGAAAGAGCTGTGTAGATCTCGTCCACCGTCGGATGCGTAAGGTGTTCCATCAAGTAGCGCATGATGGCGATGCGTTGCACCGACAACCTGACATGATGTGTTTCCAACCGACTTACTGCATCCATATTCCTTAAAGCTGTTCTCTTATTAAATTTGTAATGATTACATTTTTATTTTCATTGCAAAGGTAATCCTTTTCTATAGAATACCAAAGAAATCTCCTAAAAAAACGATGGGAAAAATACTTTTTTAGGATTTGTTTGCTTCTTATTAGGGGGTATGCAAACTATTTCCTATTTTTGCAAGCGATAATACACCTTATTATATTATATAGCATATGAACTACGGATTTGTCAAAGTAGCAACGGCAGTGCCCTGTGTAAAGGTGGGAGATTGCAAGTTCAATTCCACCCAGATAGAAAAAGAGATTCTCATTGCAGACGGAAAGGGCGTGCAGATTATCACTTTTCCCGAACTTAGTCTGACGGGATATACTTGCGGAGACCTGTTTGCCCAGCAATTGCTGCTGGAAGAGGCGGAAATGGGATTGATTCAGGTATTGAACAACACCCGGCAACTCGACATCATCTCCATCGTGGGCATGCCTGTCCCCTTAAACGGCGCCCTGCTGAACGCGGCCGTAGTCTTTCAAAAAGGCAAGATATTAGGCGTTGTGGGGAAAACATATCTGCCCAATTACAAAGAGTTTTATGAAAAACGCTGGTTTACTTCCGCCTGCGAAATAGAGGAAACGCAAGTGCGCCTCTGCGGGCAAATCGCTCCCCTGGGAAGGAACCTGCTGTTTGAGACCTCAGACACAACTTTCGGCATCGAAATCTGTGAGGATCTGTGGGCTCCCATTCCGCCCAGCTCTACCCTGGCTCTCCAAGGTGCCGAAATCATTTTCAACCTTTCCGCCGATGATGAGGCCATTGGCAAACATGCTTACTTACGCTCCCTGATCAAGCAACAGTCCGCACGCTGCATTGCCGGCTATGTGTTCAGCTCCTGCGGTTTTGGGGAATCTACCACCGATGTGGTATTTGCCGGCAATGGATTGATCTACGAAAACGGCGCTTTACTGAGCGAAAGCAAACGTTTCTCTTTGGAACCGCAAGTGGTCATCAGCGAGATTGACGTGGAACGCCTCCGCACCGAACGGCGAGTAAATACCACGTTTGCCACATGCCGGACTTATACGCCCGCCGTCGCCCCTATCCGCATTTCCACCGAATACACCAACAGCAAGGAGCTTAGCCTGACCCGCACCTTCAACGCCCATCCTTTCGTGCCACAAGGGCCGGAACTGGACGGACGCTGCGAGGAAATCTTCTCCATTCAGGTGTCAGGTCTGGCCAAACGGCTTGTACACACGCATGCCAAAAGCGCAGTGGTAGGCATATCCGGCGGATTGGACTCCACCCTGGCCTTGCTGGTGTGTGTCAAGACCTTTGACAAATTAGGCTGGAAACGAAAAGATATCATCGGTGTCACCATGCCAGGATTCGGGACAACAGACCGCACACATGCGAATGCAGTCAGCCTGATGAACTCACTGGGTGTCACAGTGCGCGAGATCAGCATCAAAGCCGCTTGTCTCCAGCATTTTGAAGACATTGGGCATGACGAACAGAAACACGATGCCGTTTATGAGAACGCACAGGCTCGCGAACGCACCCAAGTACTGATGGACATAGCCAATCAAACCGGAGGACTGGTTGTCGGCACAGGAGACTTGTCAGAACTGGCCTTAGGATGGGCCACCTATAATGGAGACCACATTTCCATGTACGGTGTCAATGGCGGTGTGCCCAAGACATTGGTAAAACACCTGGTGAAATGGGTGAGCGAAAACGATATGGATCCTGTCTCACGAAACACCTTGCTCGACATTGTAGACACTCCCATCAGCCCGGAACTGATCCCCGCCGACGAACAAGGCAACATCCAACAGATCACGGAAGACCTGGTCGGTCCCTACGAACTGCACGACTTTTTCCTCTACTATTTCTTGCGCTTCGGTTTCCGACCGTCCAAAATCTACTTCCTGGCTGTCCGCACATTCAAAGGCTGCTACGATGAGACGACCATCAAGAAATGGCTGGCCACTTTCTTCCGACGGTTCTTCAACCAGCAATTCAAACGCTCCTGCCTGCCCGACGGACCTAAAGTGGGAAGCATCTCCATCAGTCCGAGAGGAGACTGGCGAATGCCCAGTGACGCTTCCTCCGAGGCTTGGCTCCGCGAGATTGAAGAGTTGCAATAACAAGCCCTGAGAAAAACAAAAACGCCTTGGCCGCTATCAGCCCACACTCGCTGACAACCGCCAAGGCACTTTTTTCCTCAAACACAGACAGGCATTAACCGCCAATTGCTAGAACAGGCAAACCTTGAAATACACTCCTCCTGAAAAATATTTCCCGTCGTTCAGTTCAGCCACCACATTGATCCGGTCTTTCCAGATGGAATACGTTCCGCCCACGTTAAATGTGCGCGCGTCATATTCAGCCATCAGATTAAAACCGTTCAAAGCTTTCCGCCAGAAACCCTCATCGGGTAATCCCAATCTGAAATTCACGCCTACGGCAGGACGGTTGGCGGCCTCAATATGCAATCCCCTATCCCATACAAACGAAAGGTGAGTGCCCAAGGTCCCAATTTCCTCAAACTCAAAATGCTTGGTAGCAGCCAGATACCAGCGTGTAAACACACAGTTCCCTCCGTTGCTGTCCCGGCTTCCGATGCCTCCGCCTCCAGCATACTCATGAGTGCCCGGATCGTCCGCCCCAAACACTATTTGTGGAGTCCACCCCTTCCACCATCCCTCCTTCCACAAGCGCAAGCGTCCGTAAAACGAACGGTCTTGGTTGGTGTACTTTCCCCATGACTGCCTTGGGAAATAATTAGAGCCATGCTCCGCATAGTTGACAGTGCAGGTATAGCCTATCTCCAGCCAAGGAAAAATCGTGATATTCAAATAATAGTTGAACGTATAGTCCACCTCGTTGCTGCTAAAGTAGTGCAAGGGCGTGAGGTGAAGCACATTGCCGCCAATCATAACCGTCTTGTCACGCTGCATGTCAGCCGTGGGCGCATGCAGCAGGCCCGTGGTGCCGCGCAAGGCTTGAGCCTGGCAGACTTCAGCCCCCAGCAAAGCGGCAATCCCTATCCATGCCGCCATCCATTTCTGTAAACCGTTTCCCATCGTTCGCTCTATCTGTTTTTGTTAGATCATTCCCCGATAAATGGCAGCCACCTCATCGGCTATCCGTTCCCAATCATATTTCTCCATATCATAGGTTACATGGTGAAAAGCCTCTTCCATCACATGTTTAAGTTTTCCGGCAAGTGCCTCTATGTCTCCACACGGAAAATAATCCTCCTCAGGCAATCCCACTTCCAGATTCGCAGGTATGTCGCTCACCACCACCGGCACCCCATAGCTCATCGCTTCCAGCAAGGCTATGGGCAGTCCCTCATGGCTCGAAGGCAAACAATAGCAACAGCAATTCGTCAACAAAGAATGCAGCTTGCGCCCCTTGACAAATCCCGTCAGCACCACCCCGTTTTCTATAGCCATCCGCTTCAAGCGGCGGGAATAATCGTCCTCGAAATCCGCATCGCCGGCCAACACCAGCTTGACATCCGTATGAACATTCTTCTCCCTTCTCATCTCAACATATGCGTCAATCAGGTGATGCAGGTTCTTTTCCGGCACAAAACGGCACATGCCTAAGATATACCTCCCTTTTTCAATGCCCAGTTCCTCGAAATACTCCGGATAGTCACATATCTCCGGCTGCGAGACACCATTATATATAAGGTGTACATGCTGTGTCCTGCCGTATTTCCGTTTTATCAGATTACGGATCACATCGGATATGACAATCACCTCATCAGCAAACATGCAACCCATGCGTTCACCGAGTTTCAGCATCGTCTTTGCCGCGAATCCCCACTTGTCACGGTCATAATCAGGACCATGATGGGTGAACACCACCTTCATGCCCAACATCTTGGCGTAAGGGACAAGCAATGCCGGACCTATGGCATGAATATGCAGAATGTCTGCTCCAAGCCGTTTCGCTTCGTTAATGGCACGGAACGTATGGACAATGGCTTCAAACGATTTCTTCTTCGGACTTTCTACGTTCACCAGCCTGACACCGTTCCACTCCGTCAGGCAGTCAGTCACATAATTGTTCCTCCGGATGACAGTCACGTCAAAGCCACGCCGCGCCATTCGGGGAAACAGCTCCTCGCAATGCGTCTCCACGCCTCCCATGATGTTTGGAATGCCACGGGTGCCGGTAACAACTATTTTCCTCATAAAATGCTTTATTTTAAATTGAAAATCCTAACTTTGCCGACAATTTGCCGCCAGCAAAGCCATAGAACTCTTATGAAAAGATATTTTAAACAGATCAAAGAAACAATTTCCTACGCCTGCATCATCAGCATTGCCTGTCTTGCAGCCCTCTGGCTATGGATAAAAGGGGAAAGGAAACGATAAAGCCTCCCTTAAAGTCCGAACAACAGCCGCATGCGTGTCCGCATGGCCTTTTCCACCACGTAGTATTTCATTACATGCGCGAAAACCACCACTCCAGCAATCGTAAATATTGAGGTAAGAATATAAAGTGCCCAAGGCTGACTGACAAGTTTCTCCAAATGAACCCTCTCTACCGCTCTGAACACCAGCATGTGAGCCAAATAAACCTCCATGCTTATCCCACTTAGATACCTCACCACTCTATTGTTGAGCAGTTTGCCGACGGAACCGATGGCATAAACCAGCCAAAGCGAAAACAGCAGCCATTCAGCAACATAAGATGCCACGCCGCCAGCAATTCCCCCTTTAAAGACAAAATACCCCACTGTGATGGCAAGCGCCAAGAATCCGCAAGCTATGGGGTGCCTTCCTCCGAATTTGGAAATACGTTCACGATACAGATAAGCCAAGCCTCCTGAGAAGAACAGCGGAGCACAGAACACCATGCATTTGCGTCCTGGATCTCCATAATATACAATGGAAAGACAGGCAAATATCATCGCTGCGGCAAACGCGAACCATGCCCTGCGTCTGTTGTCAAGCAAAAAGACGAAAAACGGGAACAGCATATAGAACAGAAAAACCACTCCCAAGAACCAACCCACTCCGATGACTTCAATCGTTGTGGACGGTGGCAGCAGTCCGAAACAAAGCGTCAGATTGGCAAACACCTCATAGAGCGAGCCGAGACTTGGTGAAATGGCAAAGTCTGTCAAACACAGAATGGCAAAGAACGGCAAGATACGCACATAGCGTTTCTTATAAAACGAGGCCGGCGTTATCGATCCTTCTTTCACCCGCTGATAATAGCCGCAACACAAGGAGAAACCGCTCACGACCATAAAAAGCAAAGTGAAGTTCGAGAAAAAAGGAATCAAGTCCGTTGTCAGATAATTCTCTTCAGGCTTTACACAGATGTTTGCCAACACGTGCATCAAGACAATGCCCAATGCCGCATACGCCCTCAACCCGTCAAGCGAAGCATACCGTTCATTGTTAACGTTTATTAAACAATGGGGGGGCAACATTTTGCTACTCATATCGCACTCCTTCCTCTCTTAAAACTTCTCCCTCAAATCTCCTTGGCACGGATCCTGTCCCACGTCACACCATTTCGGATCGATGCAGGCCGGCTTGCCTTGCAAGGAACGCAGCTTGTTTTGCAAAGCCCATTTGGCCGGATATTTCACATACTTGTGCATCACGGGGCTGGCCGTCCCCACCATCCAGCAGTTCTTCGGACATTTCCGTACCATCGCACGCACTTTCTGCGCCTGTTCGCTTTCCCATATCTCCATAAACGGCTTGTCGTGGATATTGCCCATGCTTTCCTTCCAATAACGTTCTTCCAGTCCGTTGCAAGGCATCACTTCGCCCCATGGGTCAATGAAGAAATTCACCATACCCGCTTCGCAAGGCAACATCCTCCTTCCGCCTTCGATATAGTTGATCAATCCCATATTAAACCATGCACGGAACCAACTCTTCGGATGTTTCTCCTGCAGCTGCCATTCTATCAGCTGCTTGAAGTTATTCGTCACCTCCTCCTTGTTCGTAATCACGTTGTCGCTCTTATGGAAATAATAAGAGTTGTGGAAAGCCGCCGTGGCAAACTCCATACCCAGTGACAAGGACAGCTGGTAAAGCGAAAGCATATCCTTCGAGTTATGGTTGGAGACCGTACAGCCGAAACCGATATCCTTCAGCCCCATGTGCTTTAAGGTAAGCAGGGTGCGCAACCCTTTATCAAATCCGCCCGCATGGCCCCGCAGCTCATCATTCTTCTGACTCAATCCCTCGATCGAGATACGGATGCCGATATTCGGGAACTTCTTGGCTAGAGCCACTACACGGTCTTCAAACCATCCCGATGTAGAGATGACGATACGAGGCGAATGCTTGTAGCACTCTTCCACAATCTCCTCCAGATCCTCCCGGATGAAAGGCTCGCCGCCCGTCAGATTGATAAACTTCAGTTGAGGCAATGACCGTAAGTCAGTCGCCTTGATTTCCTCACTCTTTTTTGTAGGATTCTGCCAGATATTACACATCTGGCAACGCATCGGACAGCGATACGTCAAAATGATGCTTGCGTCCGTAGGACGCGGAATGTTTGTACTTGACATTACTAAATATGTGTTTATATTTGATTATTCGAATGGTTTTTATCTCGTAAGGAACATAAATCAGAGAAATATGCACTCCATAAAGAGCATATTTCACCGGATTATGCTCTTTATAGAATAATTTTAGTTATCTTTGCTTTCAAAACAAACAAGGATATGGAAAAGAAAGTCATTCAAGAAATCATCTTGTGGCAACAAGATTTCATTAAAAACATAAAGTTGCAAAAACGCAACATAACAATAGATCCGGCAGGAAATTATGTTCTTGTCGGAATGCGTCGCGCCGGAAAAACATATACGCTTTACCAATATATCCAGCACTTGCTACGTGAAGGACATAATGCGCATGAAATCCTATTTGTCAATTTCGAGGATGAACGGATTACCGACATAAAAAAAGAAGACTTACACATCATCATCGATGCCTACCACGAACTCTTTGCCAATGAGCCGATAATTTTCCTCGACGAAATCCAAAACATTAGCGGCTGGGAACATTTTGCCAGAAGACTTGCCGATGAAGGGCGGCGTGTATTCATTACCGGCAGTAATGCGCACATGTTGAGCAGGGAAATAGCTTCTACGCTTGGAGGCCGATTCCTTATACAAGAGATTTGGCCTTTCACTTTTTCTGAATATCTACAGTACAAAGGAGTGACGCTTCAACCACACTGGCACCTCACGTCTCAAAAAGCGGATGTTGTGCGTCTGCTTAGCGATTATTTTCATTTCGGTGGGTTGGCTGAATCATTCTCTTTCGCCGATAAACGCCTGTGGCTCACATCGCTTTACCAGAAAGTGCTCTACTCGGATATTATTATCCGGAAAGGTATCCGCAACGAACGGAGCATGACGCTTCTCATCCGGAAACTTGCCGATAGTGTAATGCAGCCGACAGCTGTAAAGCGGCTTCAAAACATCCTGCAAGGTGATGGCACCAAAATAAACCGGAATACCATATCCACCTATTTATCCTATTTAAAAGAATCGTTTCTCTGCTTCTCCATATCAAACTTTACCGATACCATTCCGCAACGGGAGGTGCTGCAGAAACATTATTTTTACGACAACGGCATTCTGAATCTCTTTCTCATCCATCCTGAAAGCAAGCTGCTTGAAAACCTTGTGGCAATCTGCCTCTACCGCCAATACGGCGACGGCCTGTTTTATTACAACCGCAACGTAGAAGCGGATTTCTTCGTTCCCTCTGAGCAGCTGGGTATCCAAGTGTCTTACAGCCTTGCCTCCCAAGAGACCCGTGACCGTGAAGCCTCCGCCTTAGCCAAGCTCCATGCTTTCAGACCCTTGAAACGTGCGCTGATCATCACCTACAACGAAGAAGGGACAGTTGTCGCAGGAACTTTGCAGGTGGAGATTGTGCCGGTCTGGAGATGGATGTTGGAAGAATGACGGATGGTTTACAACAGCTTGTCATCTACAATTTTCAGGTGTAATCCGTCCCCTCAAAAGTCTTGATTAATGCCACTAGTCCTTTTTGTTTTTCTATGCGCCCTACAAAAAGCACA